>JAJRUA010000306.1 GCA_024278035.1 Planctomycetota bacterium
CGAGGCAGAAATGTAGGGCATGATGCCCAGGCCAAAGATCGTGATATTGTTCAGGTTGGCCGCACTAAGAACCGCTACCTGCTTGAGCATGTCATTGAGACCACCCGACTGGTTTTGGAACGTGCTCAACTCTTCCATATCAACAATGGGCAAGCTGATCTGAAAGCCGATTCGATAGATCGCCAGCATCAAGAGCGTTAGCAGAATCTTCTGCCGAAGCTCAGGGATAGACCAAACAACTCGGAACTTCTCAAACATGATTCGATCCGTCGATCATCGACGCGGGTGTTATCAACCGTTGGGCAGGCACCGATAGAATGGGGCGCATCACTAATTTCTTCCCAGCCGTGTGATTACCTTAGTCGTGGTTTCCAAGTGGTTTTAATAATAGGTATGAAACGGTCTTTTAAGAGGCAGCGACTAAGCCTTGGCAGCCCTTGCAGCCTTGGCCTTCTCCGCTTTCTTTAGGCGTTGCTTTACGGCGACCGGCGTCCGGACAGGAATCAAAACCATCTCGCCACCCGCCTTGCTGATTTTCTCGGCGGCCGACTTGCTAAATCGGTGAGCGTGGAGTTTGATCTTCTTCGTCAGTTCACCTTCGCCCAGAATCTTGAGCTCATCGAAACGCCCCTTGGCAATGTTTCGTGACATGAGCAACTCGAGGGTTACCTCGGCTCCGTCCTCGAAGGCGTCGTTGATCGTGCCGAGGTTGACGACAGCGACCTCTTTGGCCCACTTGTTGTTGAAGCCTCGCTTCGGAATGCGACGAATAAGCGGCATCGCGCCACCCTGGAAGGTCACGTGGGCCGAATTGCCCGCACGCGAGCCTTGCCCATTGTGCCCGCGGCCCGACGTCTTGCCGTGCCCTGAACCAGGGCCCCGGCCGACTCGCTTTCGCTTCTTATTTTTTTGTATGCCCCGATGGACATCGTCGATAATCATGACAGGGTGACTCCTCGCAGCCGCTCAATTTCAGATTTTGTGCGGAGTTTTTTGAGGGCTACCATGGTTGCTTTGACCAAGGGAACCGGATTATTGGAGCCGAAGCTCTTCGTTAGAATGTTATGAATACCGGCCGACTCGCAGACGGCTCGTACCGCCGCACCGGCAATGACGCCCGTACCTTCCGAGGCCGGTACAAGGATCACCTTAGCGCCGCCAAACTGGCCCTTCACCGTGTGGGGGATCGTTGACCCCTCGAGCGGCACGGTGAACATGCTCCGCATGCCTTCTTTGCGTGCTTTTTCAACACTGGGTGGCACTTCGTTCGCCTTGCCATAACCGAGGCCCACCTTGCCCTTATTGTCGCCAATTACGACAAGCGCGGCAAAGCTAAAGCGGCGGCCACCTTTTACAACGGCCGAGCATCGCTTGATCTTCACCACGTTTTCCGAGAGCTCGCCCTGCTGGCGATCTCCCTTCGATTTGCGGTCTCTCGATCGGTCTTTTGACTTAGGGGGCACGGTTTTACCTTATCAGTATCGACTTACTTAGTTTTCTAGTCGTCGTGTTCTAGTGGGCGTGTTCTGTAGGGAATCGTCTGTAGGGAATCGATGGCTGCTTAGAAATCAAGGCCCGCTTCTCGGGCGGCTGAGGCAAGTGCCTCAACTCGGCCATGGTACATGAAAGGTCCACGATCAAAGCAAACTTGCTTGACGCCGGCCTTAACAGCTCGCTCAGCAATCGCCTTTCCAACCGCGGTAGCAGCGTCTTTGTTACCACCGTAAGAGACCGCTTTGGAAATCACCTTATCCAGCGTCGATGCCGAGGCGAGCGTCTTGCCCGTCGTGTCATCGATCACCTGAGCCGAGATGTTTTTATGACTACGCGACACACTCAGGCGAGGCCGCTCGGCCGTCCCTTTCAGTGGCTTACGAACGCGAAATTTTCGCCGGGTCCGTTGCTTTTGTATTTTTTTTTGCTTTTCCATGATCTCACTCTGATTTATTTCGGTGCGTTCCGGCCAATTCGGGCGGCTTACTTCGCGGTCTTGCCAGCCTTACGACGGACTTGCTCACCTTCGTAACGAATGCCTTTCCCCTTGTAAGGCTCTGGCTTACGGACGGCACGTACTTCAGCGGCGAACTGGCCAACTTGTTGCTTGTCGAGACCCTTAACCACAATATGCGTTTGGTCGGGACAACTAACGTTTAAGCCTTGAGGAATCTTCTTGTGAATCTCGTTGGCAAAACCGACCCGCAGTTGTAAGGTGTCGCCAGCGATAGCACCAAGGTAACCCACACCCTGAATCTCTAGCCGCTTCTCATACCCTTCCGTCACGCCCACCATCATGTTCGCAATCAAGGCACGGGTGAGGCCGTGATAAGCACGATCGGAACGGTCGTTCTTAAGACGCTCCACAACAACTTGCTTTGCCTCTTCCTCGACCGTGACGGTCACCTCGGGGCGGTGCGTGTAGGTCAACTTGCCGAGCTTGCCCTCGATCGTGATAACACGATCCGTCACGTCGACTTTGACGCCACTGGGAATCGCTACGGGTTTTTTGCCAATTCGGGACATGAGTTTGGAGCTATCAGCGTTCAGCCGTCAGCTTTCAACGTTTATGAGGGGACTCTTTTTATCTAGTTACCTGAAAATCGGGTCGCTCTTTTTTACCACAAGCCTTTTTTACCACAACTCGCAAAGGACTTCGCCGCCTAGATTTTTTTGCCGTGCTTCGCGGTCGCTCACGACCCCACGGCTGGTGCTGATGACGGAAATGCCAAGGCCATTGAGTACGGGCCGCAAGCCTTTCGCTTGGGCGTAAACTCGACGCCCCGGCTTGCTGACTCGTTTGATATTCTGAATGACTCGCTCGCCATTAGGGCCGTACTTGAGGTCCAAGCAAAGCTGCTTGACGGGCTTGCCTTCTTCCTCTTCTTCACGCCAGTCCCAAATGTAGCCCTCACGCTTGAGAACTTCGGCTAGGCCTCGCTTCACTTTCGAGAGAGGCATTTGCACAGTTGCCCGCTCGATCCGCACGGCATTGCGGATTCGGGTGAGCATATCGGCGATCGGGTCGGTCATCATCGCGGCGGATACTCCTCAGGCAACTGCGTCTAGTGACGGTTCGTTGTGAGTGTTGGTGTTGTGTGTGCTTGAACGGACGGGGTTAAAAAAGGCCGGCACCGCAATCGGTACCCCCTACATCGAATCTATCGTTACCAGCTCGCCTTGCGGACGCCTGGGATCATGCCTTTATCAGCCAGTTTGCGGAAACATATCCGACAAATACCAAACTTGCGGTAAACAGAACGAGGGCGACCACACATTTTGCAGCGGCTCTCTTGCCGGCTACTGAATTTTGGCTTCCTCTCGGCTTTCGCTATTTTTGATTTACTCGCCACAGCTTTGCTCGCTGATCGTTGTTGTAAGGTTGTCTTTTAACTACGTTTCTTATTTTCTGACAGTTACTCGCCTGTCGTCATCTTGCTCTTCTAAACAGTTCTTCCGGCTATCAGGCCGCTACTTCATCTCGAACAAACGGGAATCCGAACAACTCTAGCAACAAACGAGCTTCGTCGTTCGTTGCGCCTTTGGTGCAAATGGCAATGTTGAGCCCTTGGGTACGTAGGTACTTGTCGGGGTTCAGCTCAGGGAAAACGAGTTGTTCCGTTAGGCCGAGGCTGTAGTTACCACAGCCGTCGAACGCAGTTTTCTTCACGCCACGAAAGTCACGGACACGAGGCAATACGATCGAAATCAACCGATCAAGGAACTCGTACATCCGTTCGCCGCGGAGTGTCACCTTAGCGCCAATCGGCATCCCCTCGCGGAGACGAAAATTGGCGATCGACTTACGCGATTTGCAGACCAAGGCCTTTTGGCCCGTAATGTCTGCCAAAGCGGAAGTCGCTTCTTCAATGTGTTTCTTATCACTAATCGCACTGCCGACGCCCATGCTCACCACAATCTTATCCAGACAGGGCAAAGACATGCGGTTCTTGCGGCCTAGCTTCTCTGCCAAGGCAGGAAGGATTTCGCTCTCGTAGCGTTCGATTAAGCGTGCGGTGGTTGCCATGTTTTTTACTTTTCTCGTGCTGGGCTTCTCGTAGTGAGCTGGCCCGACTCTAGGTTATTCGTTCTTTTTACTTCTTGGCGTATTGGGCTTTCGCGGGGGCTAACTCTCCAACGCCTGCGCCACATTTGCGACAGAAGCGTTCTTTGCTGCCGTCCTCCAGGTAACGTGTCCCCAAGCGGGTTGCTTTGGAGCACGACTCACAGCAGAACTGCAAGTTCGAGAGCTGCAAAGGCATCTCTTTGCTCAAACGGCCACCTTGTGGGTACTTCTGACTCCGCTTGACGTGCTTGAACACCTTGTTCACGCCCTCAACGATCGCCTTGCCCTTCTCGCGATCAATTTTGATCACGCGGCTGCGGACACCCTTGTCGGCACCTGCGATCACTTCAACGGTATCACCTGTTTTAATCAACATTTTCTACTGCACGTCTCAAGACGGTTAGGTACTTCGATCTTTCTCGACCGCTGGAAACTTCCAACTAATTTTTTTTGTGGGCCTGGCCCTTAATCTAAAAATGCCACCCTAAACGACTTCGCTGGCAAGACTCACGATCTTCATGAACTTCCGCTCACGAAGCTCCCGAGCAACGGCCCCGAAGATACGCGTCCCACGCGGGTTGTTATCTTTATCCAGCAGCACGATCGCGTTGGAGTCGAACCGAACGTAACTGCCATCACTTCGGCGGTTAGGGGCTCTGGTTCTTACGATAACGCCACGCACCACCGATTTCTTCTTGACCTCACTGCCAGGAATCACACTCTTTACGCTACAGACGATCACATCGCCAAGCGTAGCAAAACGACGCTTGCTACCCCCAAGCACCTTGATGCACATCACCTCTTTGGCACCCGTATTGTCGGCGACACTCAGTCGTGATTGCATTTGGATCATCGGTCTATTTCGCTATCCCTTACGGGCATGCTTCTCTGTATTGTTTTTTTACTGCCCGTCCCAATAACTTTCAGGTACCCGGTCTTTCTCAACCGATGAACGCTTCCTGACAAATCTTGAGATGGGCTCTAAGTTCGCTTGTCACTAACCGAAAACTTCAGCTTCGGTTCACTACTTCTCTATACCGCCCGTTCCGGCACTACCTGTTCCTGCAACACTACCCTCAGCACTGCCGGCGGCGGTTGTGTCCGCTACTTGTTGGGCCTTCTGGGCAGCCCGCATCGCAACGATATCAACAATTTGGCTCTTCGTCACCACTCGCACCAAATCCCAACGCTTCATCTTTGATCGAGGCGGGCACTCAATAATTTCAACGGTGTCACCCTCTTGGGACTCGTTACTCTCGTCGTGAACATGGCAGACGGTACGGCTTCGGACGAACTTGCCGTATTTCGGGTGCCTCACCTGGCGGGCGATTTCTACCCGACGGCTTTTGTCCATCTTGTCGCTCGTGACGACACCGATGAGTTGTTTCTTTGGCATGGGAACTTTGTTAGCGGTTGACTGTAGCTATTTGTTTTATCGCAACTTGTTTTATTGTTTACAGACTCGCATCCCTACTCGGCTACAGCCGCCTCGGGTTGCTCGACTTCAGACGACGCGGCCTCAGCCTTCTGGGCCGCGACTCGTTCGGCTTGGATCGTCTTCACTCGGGCGATCAGACGCCGATTGCGGCGAATCTCACTCGGGCTGTCTAGTTTCTCGGTCTGAGCTTGCACACGAAGGTGAAACAGATTTTCGGCTGCTTCCTTGATCGTGAGATCAAGCTGCTCGTCACTCATGTCACGTAGTTCGGTTGCAGTGCTCATCGCTCTATCTTGTCAGTCTTAATTTTTTATTCGTGGCAAGGCGGCTACCGAAAGGGTGATAGGCCTCGTGTTTACTAATCGTTTTGTCGTTTTATCAAACGAACGCGTACCGGCATCTTGTGAGCAAGACGAGCAAAACAAACTTTCGCCGCCTCCTCACTAATTCCAGATACTTCGTAAAGCACCGTGCCCGGCTTTACGACTGCCGCCCAATAATCCGGCTCCCCCTTGCCCTTACCCATACGGGTTTCGAGCGGGATGGAAGTAATGGACTTGTGGGGGAAGATTCGTATGTAAAGCCGACCTTCACCTCGGACGTATTGCTGTGCGGCAATACGACCCGCTTCAATGGTTGCCGCACTGATCCATCCGCCTTCGACGGACTGGAGACCGTAGTCACCAAAGATCACGCGATTACCGCGAGTCGCCTTACCTTTTATACGACCTCTTTGGTTTTTTCGATGCTTGACCCTCTTGGGCATCAGCGCCATCGTTCTTATCCTCGTATTCGCCTTGGTTAATCCACACCTGAATGCCGATGTGGCCTTGTGCTGTTTTCGCTTCTACAAATCCGTAATCAATCTTTGCTCGCAAAGTGCTGAGCGGGATCGATCCCGAAATCTGCTTCTCACGGCGGGCCATCTCGGCTCCACCTAATCGGCCTGCCAGTTGGATTTTGATCCCCTTGGCACCCGCTTCCATCGTTTGCTCGAGCGACCGTTTGATGGTCCGCCGGAAGGCGGCCCGTTTGACCAACTGCTCAGCAATGTCTTCTGCCACAAGGTGCGCCTGCAACTCAGGGCGGCTGATCTCTTCAATTTTAATGTTGATCCGGCGCCCAACAAGCGCCTGCAATTCATCTTGCAGTTGCTCAACCTGAGTTCCTTTACGGCCAATAATCACGCCTGGCCGAGCAGCGTGCAAAACGACTTTCACTTCGTCGCGTGTCCGCTCAATCTCAACCGTCGGAATCCCCGCAAACTTGTACTTCTTCGTCACGTAAGCACGAATCTTCTGATCTTCAAGCAACAAGTCGGCAAACTCTTTCTTCGAGGCGTACCAACGACTCTTCCAATCCAGCATGATGCCGGTACGGAAACCGATAGGATTGACCTTTTGACCCATAGTTTTGACTGGAGGCTGGAGACGGTAGTTTTTACTGGAATAGACGAAAAATTGGACTTGTTCTGTATTTGCCGCTACTCGACTGCCACAGTGATGTGGGCGAATCGCTTCTTAATCACATGAGCCATGCCGCGAGCCCGCGGGCGGACTCGTTTGAACATGGGGCCACCGTCAATTTTCACTTCGACAATCTTGAGCCCCGCACGATTGGGGGCTCCCCGATCTTCGGCATTGGCGTAGGCACTCTTAATGACTTTCTCAAGCATCCGTGCCCCACGCTGGGGCTGGAAGCGAAGAATCGCCAAGGCGTCGTCCACCCGTTTTCCTCGGACAAGGTTCGCCAACGGGCGGACTTTGGTCGCACTGATACGGGCGTGTTTGTGAACTGCTATGTAAGCCATAAGAGGTTTGAGCCTTCGGTTTCTATAGCGGATGGCCTTTTGCAAGAGCTGAATCGCTAGTTAGTTTCCCGTTGCCTCACTCCTGTTGTCTTGTGTTTTTTGCTACTTCGGATACTGTCTGGACACTTCAAGCGAATATCCCTTTTCTCTTGTCGCCTTACTTCTTTTTGCCACCATGCCCGCGGAAAGTGCGGGTTGGCGAAAACTCACCCAACTTGTGGCCGACCATGTCCTCCGAGACAAACACCTTGAGATGTTGCTTTCCGTTGTGAACCATGAACGTATGGCCAACAAACTCTGGAACGATCGTACAGGCGCGGGCCCACGTGGTGATCGGACTTTTGGCACCCGAGTCATTCTGCTTCTCTACCTTGGAGTAGAGCTTCGGATCGACGTAAGGCCCTTTTTTAAGTGAGCGACTCATGCTGAGCTTTTGTACGTTATACGGTTAAGCGGTCTTCAGCCTTCGCAGGACCAATCCGCTAGGGCGACTTGACCAAATGGACTATTTAACTAACTTCTGCACACCATAGCGACGACTCTTACGACGACGAACTATGGCGGTATTCGATGGCTTGCGACGCTGGCGAGTCATACCACCCTTGGCACTCACACCGGTCGGGCTCACTGGGTGACGGCCACCCTTGGTTCGCCCTTCGCCACCACCATGTGGGTGATCAACCGGGTTCATTGCTGTACCACGGACATGAGGACGACGACCCATCCAACGCTTTCGGCCCGCCTTTCCTAGCACCACCATACTGTGATCGCCATTGCCGGTGGATCCAATCGTTGCCCGGCACGTCGCAGGAATCCGGCGAATCTCGCCACTGGGTAGCGAAATCTGCGCCCAACCCGCTTCGCGTGCCATGAGCGTCGCACTGGTCCCCGCACTACGGCAAAGCACAGCTCCACCACCGATGCGAAGTTCAACATTATGAACCACGGTCGATAGCGGAATCTTCGAGAGCGGCAAGCAATTGCCCACCGTCGGAGCAGCCTCGTCGCCACTCATCACCGTGTCGCCTGCCGTCAGGCCAGCCGGGGCGATGATATAACGCTTCTCTCCATCCTCGTATTTCAGCAACGCGATCCGTGCCGATCGGTTGGGATCGTATTGAATTGAGTCCACAACAGCCGACATGCCATCTTTATTGCGGCGGAAGTCAATCAGGCGATAACGCCGCTTATGACCGCCACCACGATGGCGACACGTGATCTTCCCCTGGTTATTGCGACCACCGGTCTTTTTGATCGGACGTAGCAAGCTCTTCTCCGGCTTGGCGCCAGGAGTCAAGTCAGCAAAGTCACTCACCGAGGCGTTGCGGCGCCCGGGGCTGGTCGGTTTGTATTTTCTAATGCCCATTTTAAGCAGTCAGCGGTCAACGGTCAGCTATCAGTCTAGTGCCATTTTATGGCAACTCTTTCCTAATCTTCCCTACAAAACCCTTAGAAGAAATCAATGCGATGCTCGGGGTCGAGCGTCACAATCGCCTTCTTCCAATCGCTCGTACGGCCCAGGCGGGCACGTGTGCGGCGGGCCTTTCCCTTGCGATTCATCGTTGCGACTTTTATCACCTTCACGTCAAACAGCTTTTCAACTGCCTCACGCACATCAATCTTCGTCGCCAACCGATTGATCTCAAATGTGTAAGCATTTTGCCTCGAAGAGCGATGAACGCCCTTTTCGGTCACGAGCGGACGAAGCAGCACCTGGTGCGGCTCAAGCGTCAGCGATGTCGTCTGGGGATAATGCCTGGGCATGTCCGCGATCCTTAACTGGTATCTTCCACAGCCGATTTTTCTTCGGCCAAATATCTAAAACTTGAATCCTTAACTCGCCTTACTGCCAGCCTTACTAGCCGACTCTTTCAGAGCGTCGAGCGCCCCCTTGGTGACCAATAACATGCGAGCCGACAGCAGGCTCAATGCATTAAGGTCCGACACGGGCGTTACCGACACATCCTGCAAGTTACGAGCACTCTTGTACACATTCACATTATGATCAACGGTCGCTACAAGCAGCGAACTGCCGTCACAACCGAGACTCTTTAGCACCTGGGCCATTTCGCGAGTCTTGGGAGCCTCGAAAGCGAGGTCGTCAATCACCACGATTTGGTCGTCTTGCACCTTAGAGGCCAAAGCCATCCGCGTTGCCAATCTCAGCGCCTTGCGAGGCAAGGAGTAGGAGTAATCCCGCGGCTTGATCGCATGAATGTGACCACCACCACGACGGATACCACTCCGCTTATGCCCCGCACGAGCGTTGCCCGTACCTTTTTGGCGGTACATCTTCTTCGTTGATGCAGCCACCTCGGCACGCGTCTTTGTCTTATGCGTTCCCTGCCGAAAGTTTGCCTGGTACATCACCACAGCATCGTGCAACAACTGCTTATTGATCGACGGCGCAAAGTCACTCGGCTCAATCGAGTAAGTCCCGACCTTCGCCCCTTTGCGATCATGTACAGTGAGTTTTGGCATAGTAAATCGTCAGTTTTTCTTGTCGCAAGCCACAACGGCGAGACGGTATTTTTGTATTTCCACCACAACTTCAGCACCGGCCTACTTCAGCAGGCACGGCTACTTTAACACACAGCCTACTTCAGCATATTCGTGCCGCGAATCACAACGTAACCCGAACGAGGCCCGGGAACGGCCCCGCAAACCAGTAGCAAATTATTCTCGATATCGACACGGACCACCTTCTGATTCCGAACGGTGATCTGCTTATTGCCGTACTGGCCGGCCATCCGAATACCCTTAAACAGACGACCCGGCGAGGCACTACACCCAGTGCCGCCCGCATGACGGTGACACTTCTTCACGCCGTGGGTTGCCCGCTGGCCAGAGAAGTTGTGCCGCTTCATTCCGCCGGAAAAACCGCGACCCTTACTGATCGCCGTCACATCGACTCGGACCGTATCCGAAAGCAAGCCAACATCAACCTTGTCGCCAACCTTGATTGCTTCCGCAGGCCCGCGAAACTCGCGAACAAACCGCTGCGGCTCAC
>JAJRUA010000307.1 GCA_024278035.1 Planctomycetota bacterium
AGTGCGTTGTCGATCAGCGCCTTCACGGCAACAAAAAGCTGCTGGCGGTCGCCTACGATTTCAACCGCTGAGGCCGGGCAATGAACGGTTAGACGGATACTTCGGCGGACGCATTCTTCGGCCAGATCTTCGGCAACGGTTTCAAGCACCTGACGTAAATCGAATGCCTCGACCTTCAACTTCGGCGGACGAGCAAAAAGCATCAAGTCGGAGATCATCTCATGCGCACGCATCGCCTGCTGCCGAATCGCTTCCAGCGCGCGACGCCGCTCGGGCAGCTCCTCGTCGCGCAGCAAAGTCTGGGCACGCGCAGCGATATTCGCAAGAGGATTATTGATCTCGTGGCTCGCACCATAGGCGAGCTCTTTCATCGCGTCCAGCTTCTGCTGACGGAGCGTTTCCATACCTCGTCCCCACCCCTATGAGCAGACGTCAGCGCTGCCGCCCACGCCACCGCGAATAGCAAAGACGGCCCCTCTCAAAACAAAGCAAAAAACTCGTAAAAGCTTCTTACTTCGCAGGGAGCGATTCGAGATCCAGCAGCCGATAAATCCGACCAGACAAATCCTCAACATCAAACGGCTTCTTCATAAAGTCGTTTGCGCCGGCGTCATACAGCTCCTGAATTTTTTCCTGCTCAACCATACCTGAGATACAAATAATCCGAATATCGTCCATCGTCTTCTGGCTACGGACAAGCTGGCAAACTTCTTTGCCATTGATATCCGGAAGCATGACGTCAAGCACAACCACGTCAGGACGAAATTCCTTGATCTGCATACCGGCTTGAAAGCCATTGTTGACGCTATGAACCTCGAACCGGCCATCTCGTTCCAACGAATCGCAGATCAATTCTACCAAATCTTCGTCATCGTCGACGACCAAGATCTTGCGCCGACCACTATCAAGCGCATCCGTCGGAATCCCGTTGTCTCGCATGAACGTAAAAAGCTGCTCACGCGGAATACGACGGAACCGACTACCAGGAACACGAAATCCCTTGAGCTGACCGGAGTCAAAACATCGGATAATCGTCTGCTGGCTCACTTTGCAGATCTTGGCTGCTTCGCCTGTTGTAAATACGGTTTTCATGGGAACCACCTCTCTCCTTAGCCGATGGTTTGTCTAACAAGACATGCCGGGGATTCGGACACGCATGTCGACGTTCGGCAAGTTGTTTCAGCCACCTTGGCTGGTTACCTTGCTCGGTCTGAGAAAATGTTTCCAAGCAACGAAACCCAAAAAACGTTTGGGCCCTAAACCACCTGGATACGTTGACTCCTAAATCTTGCGTTGCCAACTCAAACGAGCAGGGTTCTTAGCACGAAGGTATTCTTCCATGCCTGCCGATTTTCCCTGAATTGACAACTCTGGGAATTATAGCGGGCTTCGCCAAGTCGTCAATATCGATCGATTTGACGTAAGTGCAATTAGAAACTAGCTTTAGGGCGATTCGTAAACTCAGCCCCTTCTTTTTTCGCCAGCATCGCCAAAAATCCACACGAAGTTGTTCCCAGAGCACCCCAAAGCCCAGAGATTGCAGCCCCTGCGGTTAAAAGTTACTCCCCTCGACTTTTAGGTTTCCCTTCCAGGTGGACCATCAACAGAGCAATATCCGCTGGCGTAATCCCGCTGATCCGGCTTGCCTGAGAGAGATTCTCCGGACGAATCTGCTTAAACTTCTCGCGTGCTTCTGCCCGAAGTTGCGGCAGGCGGGCATAATCAAAACTTGTGGGTATCCGCTTTTCGGCCAATCGATGCTGACGATCAACCTCCACACTTTGGCGAGCAACGTAGCCTGCGTACTTCAGGTCAAAAAGAACTTGCTGGCTGACCTGGGGGTCGACAGCCCCTAACTCGGGCAACTGTTCGACCATATGCTCCCATTGAATTTCCGGGCGCCTCAGATATTTCGAGAGCAGCGTCCCCTCACGGCGAACCGACTCCAGCAGCTTGGTCACCCGCTCGATTTCGGCCTGTTTGACCTGCAAGCGTTCGAGTCGATCGATATCGACTAGCCCAAGCTTGTGACCCAAGGCGGTCAATCGTCGATCCGCATTGTCTTGCCGCAGCAACAAGCGGTACTCCGCCCGGCTCGTAAACATCCGGTACGGCTCATCCACGCCGCACGTCACCAAGTCGTCAACCAAAACCCCCATGTAAGCCCGATCGCGTTCCAGCACCAACGGCTCTCTGCCTTTCAAAGCAAGTGCCGCATTGGCTCCCGCCAACAGCCCCTGAGCACCCGCCTCTTCATAGCCAGTCGTCCCATTGATCTGTCCCGCAAGATAAAGCCCTTCAACCTTTTTCGATTCTAAGCTGACCTGTAGCTGGTCGGGCGGCGCATAGTCGTACTCGACCGCATACCCGTACCGCATGATTTCAGCCTGTTCGAGCCCCGGAATCAACCGAAACATCGCATCCTGCACATCACGCGGCAAGCTGGTCGACACCCCGTTCACATAAACTTCCAGCGTGTCATGCCCCTCGGGCTCTAGAAAAATCTGATGCTGCGATTTTTCAGCAAACCTCACCACCTTATCCTCGATCGAAGGACAGTACCGCGGCCCGCTCGTTTCAATCTGCCCACTGTACATCGGCGCTCGAGCCAGGTTCTGATGAATCAACGCATGAACCGCTTCATTCGTGTAAGTAATATGACAAGGCACTTGCTCTACTTGCAGACGATCGTTGAGAAACGAAAACGGCTGAGGATCTTCATCCCCCGGTTGCAGCTCGACCTTGCTGTAATCGATCGTCCGCCCGTTGAGCCGCGGCGGGGTGCCAGTCTTAAATCGTTTGAGCTGAATACCCAGCCGCGTTAGCGCCCCGCTAATTCCCTTCGTCGTCCCTTCTCCGGCCCGTCCCCCTGCGGTCTTGGTTTCGCCGGTATGCATCAATGCTTGCAAAAATGTCCCGGTCGTAAGAACCACAGCCCCCGCCTTATACTCAGCCCCTCCTCGTACTTTGACTCCAACAATCCGGCTTTCCGATTTCCCCTCTCCCCTTTCAACCACCAGCTCTTCCACCACTTCCTGACGCAAGAGCAACCCTTCCTGCTCCTCAACCATCCGCTTCACTTCTGCCTGATACCGCCTTTTGTCCGCCTGTGCCCGCGGACTATGCATCGCCGGCCCCTTGCGCCGATTAAGCATGCGGAACTGAATCCCGGTCGCATCAATCGCCCGCCCCATGGCCCCGCCCAGCGCATCAATCTCTCGCACAATCTGCCCCTTACCCACTCCGCCAATCGCCGGATTACAGCTCATCTGCCCAACCGTATCGCAATTAGTCGTTAGCAGTGCTGTCTTAGCCCCCATCCGCGCAGCCGCCAGCGCCGCTTCGGTCCCTGCGTGCCCAGCTCCGATTACCACCACGTCATATTCATAGATCGAACTCGTCATACCAACTAGGATATACGACCCCACCCCCCAAACAACCACCCAATCTCTCACTCAACCCCCGAGTGTTAGCGTAGGCGGCAGCATCAAGTTCCTTTTTTCTTGCGACCGGGGCACTTCTGATCAGAAAGCAACGCTTATTTCCTTGCTTGCTTGAAGCTCTGCCGAACCCTTCACGCCCCCAAGCCGTAAGACAGTGGCCATAAGACATTGGGCTTGCTCGCCTAAAGCAGTACAATCGAAGGCATTACCCAGAACACGTACGCTTACGTCACAAGAAGTAGGAAATAACTATGAAACGTTCTTCGCAAAGTTGGTTGGCTATCGTCATTCTCGAAAGCCTCTTTCTCCTTGCGATCTCCTACTCAGCCGCACGCGCAGAAGGCGGTCTATTAGGAATCGGCACCCGTACGCTCGGCGGACGTTTCACTTGGTCCGACGAAGCCGTCTACCAAGGCTGGCGCGTGCAGAAGAGCGCCATCATCGGACACTACCGGCTCATCGACCCCGACGATTGCCGCTATGCCTTTGGCACCTTTGAGCACTGCCTCGAAGAACTCGAAAAAGTCAAAGTCGACAAAAAACTACCGCCGCTCCCCAAAGACGTTGTCATTGTCGTTCACGGTCTAGGGGCTAGTCGGCAGTGGATGGATTCTCTCTCGGAGTATCTGGAAAAGGAGGGCGGTCTGACGGTTGTCAACGTCGGTTACCCCTCGACCATGAACGACATCGGCACCCATGCCGCTTCGCTCGTCAGCGTCATCAAACATCTCGATGGCGTCGAGCGCGTAAGCTTTGTCGCCCACAGCATGGGCAACATTGTAATTCGCCATTGCCTAAACGATCTGGCCTCGTTGCCCGCCTCCGAGCAACCCGAGATCACCTACCATCGTTTTGTCATGATCGCCCCGCCAAATCACGGAGCCTCGGTCGCCGATAAATTTGCCGACAGCAAAATCGCACAAACTCTAGGAGGCGAAGCCGTTCTCCAACTCGCGACCGGAAAAGGCTGGGCGTCTTTGGAACAACGCCTAGCCACTCCCAGCTTCGAATTCGGAATCATCGTCGGCGGCACTGGCGACGACGACGGCTACCTCGACGCCATCCCCGGCGACGACGACATGCTCCTCTCGGTCAACACCTCGAAGTTAGCCGGCGCTACCGACTTTGCCCAAGTCAAAGGCATCCACCAAACCCTGCCCAAGAACGAGCAAGTCCAAGAGTACACGCTCCGGTTCCTACAAAAGGGCTACCTAGTTTCGCCCCGAGCCAAACGCCCAATTATCGCCGCGAACCCGTAGCCTTAGAATCGGCCAAACAAGGCGTTTTCTCTTCGGTTTTCTCACTGAGGGAATCAGCCGACTTGGGTTCACTCGACTCTGCAACTTGGCACGGATCGCAGCTCAGGAACGACAAACAGCACAACGCACGAACAAACTTCGTACTCTTGAGGTGCGGCTTCAGATAGTGCGATCGTTTTACGTCTTCGGTCATCGTCTTCTGACAGAGTTTTGCGCGATACGGACCCAGCTTTCGGGCATTCACGCCGATACTGCCAATCGCCGGACAGCCACGTAGCGAGACCTTGGGCCATTTCTTCAGTGTTTTGTCTCGAATGTTACGAGTCACAAAAATCTTTTCACTTGCAACAAACGCTTGCCCAAAACGATGGCCCGGATAGAGCATGTCGCTATCAAACGCACCCGAGATGATCCCTCTGCGAAGATTCGCCCGTTCGACCGGAGCCCCTCCCGGCAAAGTCAAACCGCGCAGGCAGCCTCCGCCCAGCCAATGCAAAGCCGCCGCCGAGGAAATCGCTCCATAGCTATGACCAGCAAGCATGACGCGCTGCGAAAGACTCATTCGGTGGACCAACTTCGCTAAGTAGTAGCCCTGGTACTCGGCATAAACATATTTGAGCCGAAGGTTCTTCTGAACCATCTCGCGGACCCTCAATCCTTCGGTCTTATAAACACGCTGGGACGGCCACGACCAAAAAACCAGCCGCTTCTTTCCCGGGCAACAACGCAGCTTCTTGGAAATCGCCCAACACTGCTTCATGGCATGCTTATGTTTCAAGGTATTCCCATGCAAGTAAAACATGGTCGGCATCGAAGCCTCTTCAGCGATAAACGAGTCCATGCTCTCGTTCACAAAACGGCAAGAACAGGGATCCCATCGTTGAACTTTGATGCAGTCGAACCCGCGATCAAAGTTGCTGCACTTCGGAGCGCAGCGAGTATACATCAGCCAAATCTCGGGCGCCTCGTAGCAGCAACTTCCGTTGCAGGCATTGAGGTTACATTCGTCGCACTCATCGCAGGTGCGATACTGAGCCGAAACCATTGCCGTAAAAGCAACCACGATCAATAAACCGGCGATCGCTAACCGCAAGAGGCGAAAAAACAAAGCATCGCGAGACAGAGTGCTGTTCATGGCATCCGTTCCTATGCCTGGAGGAGGGGGGAAGCTTCAGGCGTACAGGGGGGAGGTTGGGGAGGGTTCTTTGAGGCCGAACACACACTTTCCGTTTTGTGTCTGGATCGCGCCTTAAGGTAAGGGTAGGACACGTTGCGAATTCACGACGTCACAAAGTCCGAAAAGATGCAGAAAACCCACCTTGCCCGTCGCGTCAGCCGGTACGATCGGTAGGAAGTGAAAAAATTCAAAAAATGCGTTCAGAGATACGGTTAGTGCCGACGGGTTGGTTTTTGCCGACACCGTGATCTCCACCTCATCCACAGAGTTCGATTATCTCTCTACCTGATGCGCATCACGATACTGACGTGGACTGACTCCCCTAAGGCGACGAAATGTCCGATTGAAATTTGACAGATTCAAATAGCCCGAATTGAAGCCCACTGTGGTAATCGATATTCGAGAGTCGGAAAGCAACCGGCAGGCGTGACCGATGCGAAGTTCGTTGAGATACGAGACAAAAGTCTTACCCGTTGTGCGTTTGAAAAAACGTGAAAATGCGGCCGGACTGAATCCTATGAGAGCTGCCACCTCGGCTTGTTGGATGGGCTCGGTAAAATGATTGACAAGGTATCGGCATACGATGTCAATGCGAGTGTTCATCTGATCGTCTCTCGGAGGAGTATACCATTGGCTTGCGATCGGATGGCTGCCTGGGGAGGTAGCCAAACGGTTCAATATACTCAACAGAGCAACCAGACATGGCAATCCCGAGAGCTGTACCGCAAGTTCCAACTCGTGCGCGACCCAATCTCGTGTTGGGCCCGTGAAACTTAGGCCACGCAATGAACGGTCCAGAAGCATGCGAACTTGGTGCAGCTCGGGGCAATGTTGTATGGCATTGCCGACAAACGAATCAGAAAAATGGGCTACGATGGCCCGATGCGGTCTTTGCGCGACATGAGTATCTGAGCACCAAGTATGCGGCAAATTCGGTCCCAGCAGCACGAGATCGCCATCGGCGTAGTCGGAAATATGATCGCCCACAAAGCGGCGTCCCCGGCTGTTACAGATTAGCGTTAATTCATATTCTGGGTGATAGTGCCAAGCATATTCAAACTGCAAACTCTCTCGGACAAACAGCCGAAGGGACTCCTGCGGGACGGTGGTGACTTTTTCGCGTGCTGGCCGCAT
>JAJRUA010000308.1 GCA_024278035.1 Planctomycetota bacterium
GATGGCGACCTCGGTCACTCAATTACTGGGTATTACCAAGGCATCGGTTCAGAGTTCGTCGTTCATCTCAGCCGCAAGTTTCCAGGAGACAACCAAAGTTCTCACCGAGGCCGCATTGGGCGGACGAACCGACAACCTTGTAGGCTTGAAAGAGAACGTCATTCTTGGGCACCTGATCCCAGCAGGGACCGGATTCCGTAAGACCAACGAGTCGGAAGTTCGTATTCGGCCGGAGGCCCTGGAGGCCCTGGCAGTGGCGACGGCCGGTACGTTGGAGAAATCTTTCCCACTGCTTGGTGCCGCTGACAACGCGGCAGGGGACAATGTTATAGACAGTATTATGGGAAGCGGAGGGACAACGGAGCCGGCCCCGGCGGTTGCCCCGGCCTCCGAAATACCTCTCCCTTCGAGCCTGGATGCTCTGCTAGGGGGAGGGGAGACGCCTCCGCCCGAAACGCCACCCGAAACGCCGCAGCCGCCACAGGAATAGACATTTGCAAGACATTTCCAGGGAAAAAGGCCCCCTCAAGGCCTCTTGGGAATCGACCCAATCGGTCACCCCGACCGGTTGACAACTTAGCCATTTGCCCTAAAATGCGGGGCTCTTAATCCGTTTTTAATCCCTCTCAGGCCAACCTTTAGACCGACTGGCCCCTTTTATGCCCACGATCAACCAACTTGTCCGTAAGAACCGCCGTAAGAAGCGGAAGCTAAGCAAAGCGCCCGTGCTTGAGCGATGTCCGCAAAAGCGAGGCGTTTGCCTACAGGTACGGACGATGACGCCCAAGAAGCCCAACTCGGCTTTGCGGAAAATCACGCGTGTGCGCTTGTCCAACGGCAAGGAAGTCACGGTCTACATCCCGGGCGAAGGCCACACGTTGCAAGAGCACAGTATTGTGTTGGTGCGGGGTGGTCGGGTCCGCGACCTGCCGGGGGTTCGTTACCAAGTTGTCCGTGGTGCTCTCGACACGCTGGGTGTCGAAGGCCGCAAGCAATCTCGCAGCCGTTACGGTGCGAAAAAGAGTTAGAAATAAAGCGATCAGCTTTCAGCACGGGCCGTCAGGCATTGGGCAGTCAGCTTTCTCAAAAAACATTCCTCAGCTAACCGCTGACAGCCAACCGCTGACAGCTCCCCACTCATGGCCCGTATCACTGCCAGCCGCAAGACCCTAAAGCCAGATCCTATTTTTGGGTCGTTGCTTGCGGGCAAATTTATCAACTGCCTGATGCTCGACGGCAAGAAGAGCACTGCCCAGAAGGTGTTCTATGATGCCCTTGAGGTTGTCAAGGAACGGATGCCAGACGAGGAGTCCATTGAGGTTTTCACCCAGGCAATCGAAAACATTAAGCCGGCCATCGAAGTTCGCAGTAAGCGAGTCGGTGGAGCGGCTTACCAAGTGCCGATGCAGGTGAATCGGGCCCGCCAACAATCGCTTTCGATCCGTTGGCTCCTGATCGCCATCCGCGACAAGAAAGGCCGTCCTACGCACCTCAAGCTCGCCGATGAGATCGTCGCCGCCTACAATCGTGAAGGGGCCGCTATGACTCGCCGCGACAACGTCCACCGTATGGCCGACGCCAATAAGGCGTTTGCCCACTTCGCTTGGTAGCGAAGAGAGAGCAAAACAAGACAGGCTAGGGGTTAGGGGCCAGGGTACTTCGGTGTATCCTAGGCCTTGGCTCCTAGCCTTTTTTCATGCGCTGTACCGTTGACGCATCCCTCGACCCTAATCCTTAGCCTCTTGTCCTTCCTGCTATTCCGATGGCCTCCGACTTAACCAAGCTCCGTAATATAGGTATCATCGCGCATATTGATGCGGGAAAGACGACCGTTACGGAGCGAATGCTGTACGTCTCGGGCGACAAGCACCGGGCGGGGGAAGTCGATAAGGGGACCACCACCACCGACGACGATGCCGAAGAAGCCGAACGGGGCATCACGATCTACTCGGCCTGTGTCCAGTTCCCGTGGAAGGATGTTTCGATCAACCTGATCGACACGCCGGGGCACGTAGATTTTACCGCGGAAGTGGAGCGTTCTTTGCGAGTGCTCGATGGGGCGGTCGTGGTGTTCAGCGCTCGCGAAGGGGTCGAAGCTCAGAGCGAAACGGTCTGGCGTCAGGCGGACAAATACCATGTGCCGCGTATCGCGTTTGTCAACAAGCTCGACCGCGAAGGGGCCGACTGGGAATCGGTGCTCGAAGAAATGGAAAAACGGCTCGGTGCAAGGCCCATCGCCCTGCAAATACCCGCCGGCCAAGGCCCGCCGCATGTTCCGGACCCTTTTCGCGGGGTGATTGATCTCGTTCGGCAGAAGTTGCTGCTCTTTCCCGAAGGAAAAGAGGGCAAAGAGTATACTGAAGAACCGATCCCTGAAGAGTTGGCCGAGGAAGCTCAGCTTTACCGTGAGCGAATGCTCGAACAGCTTTACGATTTTAGCGATGAGCTAATGGAACTGGCCCTTTCCGGGGAAGAGATTCCGGAGTCGCTCATTCATCGTGTGGTTCGTGCGGCGACGGTTCAGGAGCAAATCCAACCGGTGCTGTGCGGATCGGCCTTGCATGGAGTGGGCGTCCAGCCCTTGCTCGACGCCGTGGCCGCCTACTTGCCTCACCCACTGGAGATGCCACCTGTTGAGGGCGTTGATCCCACGGGTAAGAAGGCGAAGGGGGGCGGCTCCAAAGGTCGAGCAAAGCAGGCGACGGAGGAGAATTCGGAGGGAGAGCCTAAAGCCAACTTGCCCAAAGTTTCTCGCAAGCCCGACGTAGCCGAGCCTCTCTGTGCGCTCGTGTTCAAGATCCTGCCTTACAAGACGGGCGACCTCTATTGGGTCCGTGTCTACTCAGGCGAGATCAAGCCGAACAGCCGCGCGCTGAATGCGGGCAAGGACAAGAAGGAAAACATTTCACAAATCTGGCGCATCCACGCCACTAAGAAAGACGAACAGCTCGATATTGCCCGGGCAGGTGACATCGTGGCGCTCTTAGGGCTTCGCGAATCCATCACGGGAGACACACTGTGCGACACCCGCGCACCGATTTTGCTTGAATCAATTGAGTTTCCCGAGACGGTCATCTCGATGGCGATTGAAGCGGAGAACTCGACGGAGAAGAAAAAGCTAACCGAAGTTCTCGCCATGCTTCGCAAGCAAGACCCGACGTTCTCTGCCACGGACAACGAAGAGACGGGCCAAACACTCATTTCCGGCATGGGCGAACTCCACTTGGAAGTGATTCAACACCGCCTGCAACGCGACTTCGGGCTCAAAGTGAAAGTCCATAAGCCACGGGTCAGTTACCGGGAAACGGTTTCCAGCCGGATGGAGGTCGTGGGCGAATGCAACCGGAACACGAACGGCGTGCAGCACACGGCCAGCGTTCGGCTCCGTGTCGAACCCTTTACGCCCACTGGGCCGCTCGCCCACTTATCGCCTCCGGTGGTAATTTCAATCGATCCGACGCACGGCTTGCCGAGCGAGTACCTTGAGGTGGTGGTGGAAGAGCTAGAGACCGCCGCCTCGGGGGGGGGGACGCTCGGTTTCCCGCTCATGCGAATGAAAGTAACCGTCCTCGGCGGAACGGTCCATGAGACAGACTCGACCGAGATCGCCTTCCGAACGGCCACGTCCCTCGCCTTCGACAAAGGCCTCCGCGAAGCGGGCGTAGTGCTGCTTGAACCGATCATGTCCCTCCAGATTTCCACGCCCGATGAGCACATGGGGGACCTCGTAGGCGACCTGCAGCAGCGCCGCGCGATCATCGAGCGCACAGAACAACGGGGCACTGGCACGGTCCTTTTTGCCCGAGCGCCGCTAGCCAATCTCTTCGGCTACTCCAGTGCCATGCGTTCGCTAAGCCAAGGCCGCGCCGGTTGTTCGATGACCCCCAGCGACTACGCAGCCGCACCGGACGACGTGCTCAAAGTTTTTTTGGGCGAGTAACCCGCCCCCCGAGTGTTTTCAAGTCCTTCGAAACCTTTTACAATTCGGAATAGGCCAGAGAGCCGTGTCGTCTCCGACGACGGCGATTCGTATTCTTTCCAGCTTGCCGTGGTCGGGGACGACACGGTTCTCTTAACCCACTTCATCGCAAGTGCCCTCTGCCGAATCTTATTTGAAACCGGAAGTGATCCGGCAGATTTCTCGGCTTGATTTGCGTGCACAGTTTATCGTGAAGGGGTTCATGCAGGGGCTCCATGCGAGCCCCTTTCATGGGTTCTCGGTCGAGTTCTCTGAACATCGCAAGTACACGCAGGGAGACGACCCCAAGGACATCGATTGGCTCGCCTACGCGAAGACCGATCGATACTACGTCAAAAAGTTTGAAGCCGAGACCAACATCACGGGCTACTTGGCAATGGACCTAAGCCGGTCGATGGCCTACACGCATTCGCAAGAGTTGTCGAAGTTCGATTACTCGATCTGCCTTGCTGCGGCGCTCACCTATTTGATGGTCCACCAGCAAGACCCGGTCGGCATGGTCGCATTCACGGATAAAATCACACAGTCGCTACCCCCCAAGAGCAAGCGAACTCAGATCGGCACGCTGCTGAGCCTTTTGGCAAAGCTCGAACCCGAAGGGGAGACCGACATCGCGGCAAGTCTCACACAACTGGCCGCGATGCTCAAACATTCGAGCCTCGTAATGATCTTTAGCGATCTTCTCACCGAGGAAGAGCCCGTGATTGATTCGCTACGCCGGCTCCGTCATGGCGGGCACGATGTGATATTGTTTCATATTCTCGATCAAGCCGAAGTGACCTTTCCCTTTCGTGGTTTGGTCGATTTTGAGGAACCAGAAACGCATCAGCGTATGGAGCTGGATGCCGACGGTTTCCGAGCCGATTATCTGAAAGAAGTCCAAGCCTTCCGCGATCGCTACCGTGAAGAGTGCTTCAAAAGTGGGATCGACTACGTGCCGCTGGATACAAGCATGCCGTTCGATCGAGCGTTAACGGAGTACTTATCAACGAGGAGGCAAAGGAAATAGCGGGTCGTAGGCAGCCGATGAGACGGCTCACCGCCCGTTGCCCTCTCTTTTCATGTCTTTTTTGTCACCAGCCTTGCTCTTTGGCATCGTGCTCATCGGTCTTCCGATTGTGTTGCATCTGGCGATGCGCCGCCAGCCGGTGCGGATGCTGTTCCCGGCGATGCGGTTGCTGAAGAAGCGGCGTCAACAAAATGAGACGCGGCTGCAATTGCAACGGTGGTTGCTCTTAGCCTTGCGGTGTGCGGCAGTGGGGCTCTTGGCGGTGGCACTCGCCCGCCCGGTGCTTCGTCCACCGCAAGCGGAAGGCATCGTTGCCGGTGGAATGGCCGATGGACAGGGGGAGGGGCCAGCGGGCGTCGGAACCGCGCTAGGGCTTGTCTTCGATAACGCCCTGAATGCTGAGTACCGACAAGCGAATCGTTCGCGGTTCGAAGTCGCCATGGAAACGGCCGATTGGCTCTTGCAGCAAGCGCCGCCGGATACCCGAGTGGTGGTGGCTAGCCGTA
>JAJRUA010000309.1 GCA_024278035.1 Planctomycetota bacterium
GACTGACGGCAAGGCCCTCGAACTTCGTGCCGAAGCTTGCTCCGCTCACATGGTGCGTGTAATGGTGGAACGTGCGGGGTGTGGAGGCCTCGACATGCACGGCCCGCTCACGCACGCCGGGTACGAACTTGTCGAGCGCGTCGAGCGTCGTTTCGCACAGGTCCTTCTTGCTCGCTTGGTACTCTTCTTCGGGCAGGTTGCCCCAATCTTCCCAGCGAGCGTTCGTGCTACTGACGATCAGCTTTTGTGGCCGACCTTCCGGACGGGTCCGCGGATAGTACATCGAATAAGTGCGACTCGTAATATCGCGCGAGAGCAGCGCCTCCGTATTGAACGTCGGGGCAGTACTGGTAAACAGCAGGTCGCCCGTCGCTTCTTCAAGCGGATCGTCCGGCTTCAGCGCGATATAGACTTGGGTACTACTGTTGTTCATTCGCACAGCTCGGGCATCATCGATAAAGCCCTTGTCAAAGACTTCTTCCCCGCAGAGATGAAAAATGGTGGACATCAGGTTCGAGTTCGACACGACCGCATCGCACTTGATGTGACGGCCATTGACCGTGACGCCCGTTACTTTGTCCTGCGAAATATGAATTTTCTTGCAATCGCTACGGATGCGGATATCGACGCCGCTCGCCTTGAGTTCTTTCTCCATCGCACCGATTAGTTTGTCGGTACCTCCCTCGAACGTGTAAACGCCTTTCGACATAAAGTTACTGAAGACAATCCCATAGCTAATGGCCGGGTCTTCAAGCGTGCTGCCGTTGGCGTAGGTGATGGGTTCCATGAGAAGGCGGATCACATCTTCTCGGCCCGGGAAGAACCGATCGAAGAGTTCACGGGTCGTGGTCTCTTGGTCATCATAAAAGTTCATCCCCCGTGCCGTGTCGAAGAATTTTACTACGGTTGCCGAATCTAGGTGGAAATCATCGATGAGCAGCTTCGTGAAATCATCCCGAGTGAACGAGGTTTTGAGCGAGAACATGGGGTTCTCAAATCGAATGCCCGTGAGCTGGACGATCGAATCTGAAATCTCTTTCGACCAATACCGCCGACAGCTTTTTACCATGCCGTAAGGAAAACCGTGCAGCGAGATATCGAACGTATGATTCCCGGGTCGTTTGAACCAAGTGGCAAGGCCCCCCAGTTTGTAATGCTGTTCGAGCAATAGGACCGAACGCCCCTGCCGAGCGAGCACATTCGCCGAGGTGAGGCCGGCAAGGCCGGAGCCGATGACGACCACATCGTAGTGGTCTTGAACGCCTTTTAGATGATCGCGAGGCATGGAAGGAGTCGGCGGTATGCAGTGGCAACAAAGAAAGAGAGCCGTGTCGTCCCCGACCACGGCAATCCAAACGAATCATCCAGTTTAGCGGATTCTGTGGGAGGCGGTAAGGCGTTGTCCGCAGTAAAAAGCCTCGCGCAGAGACGCAGAGGGAAAAGAAGAAAATGTCTCACGCAAAGGCGCTAAGTCGCAAAGAGGCTGATGAGCCCTAATCTCTTTCTTCCCCTTCTTTTTCCTTAGCGTCTTTGCGCCTTTGCGAGAGACTCAAAAAACCCCTTTCTCTGCGACTCCGCGTCTCTGCGAGATTCTTCATGGCTCACCGCGGTCGGGGACGACGCGGCTCTCCGCCTACTCCTTAAAGCAGTGCAGGTTCGCCATGCCGATGCCGCTGACGATGCTGCCGACGATGCCGACGAAGCCCTGGTCCGTTCCGCAGATAAAGAGATTTTCCAAATGCGTTGTGCCGTCGAGTTGCTTTCCAGGAGTGCCGTAGATCGCCCCGTTGTCGTGGCCCGTGAAACGAGTGATCGTCGTTGGCGTGAACATGTCGGTGTCGATCACTCGGCTCCGGTAGTCGGGGACAAACCGAACGGCCGAATCGACGACGCGGTCGTACCAGCGGAGCTTTTCAAGTTCGTACGCTTGTTCGTCCAGGCCGTGCCAATGGTCGTAGTTGGCCAGGACCGTGATTCGCATGGTCCCCTTGCCACCCCGGGCATCGGCAAGCGAGGCGCTCGGGCCGTGGCCATAATCAAAATTATTGGGGCTACAAATGACACCACTGCGCAAATCGCATGGCACGCTCGGAACAGTCCAATCGAAGTTCTCGTGGTCGTTGAAGAACGTAATCGTCCGGTCGTAGCCCATCTCCTTGGGATCGATGTCGAGCGTGCTGATCGTTTCGCAAAAGCTCAATCGACCTGGCGAACGTTCTTGCGAACCGTCAATGACCACCGGCTGGCCATCGTCACAAAGGCGCATCGTCTCGAACCAACCAGCAGAGGAAAGAATCCGCTTGCCGGTGATCGTTTCGCCATTTTCTAGCTTCACGCCAACGATGCGTCCCTCCTCCACATGCAAACGATCGACGCCCGTCCGCAGCTTGAGTTCGCCCCCCATGCCACGAAACTTTTTCACGAGATGCTTGAGAATCAGCCGAACACCCGCTTGCGGCCTGCCCAGGCCCTCAAGAAAAATGCTGCGGAACATGATGGAGAATTGGCCCCAGTCCATATCGTGTTCGCGTGCCGAACCGTAGAACATGAGCGGGCAGAAGAGCATTTCAACCAAGAGTGGCTCGGTCAGATAAGAGGCGACCACTTCCCGAGCCGAAAGCTGGGCGTGCTCGTCGCTCAGGTCATCGTAATCGACGATCGCTTCAACGAATCGCTGGAAATTGTCCGCTTGGTGAGGGAACTGCCGGGCGACCTCGGCCTGCAAGTAGGCCGGGTCGTTGTCGAAGCCAAGGCGAGCGTCGGGGAAGACAACCTGCGAACCGATCTGCGGGGCGATTTCAAAATCATCCCAACGAAACCGCAATTGCCGAAGCAATCGGGCCAGCGGCCCCTTCTTGGTTCCCTTGGGCGTGATGTTCGTTAGCGCATGGAGCCCGACATCGTAATCGCGCTTGCGAAGGCGATAAAACGAGTTGAGCCCGCCTATGGTAATGTGCCGTTCTAGAATGCAGACACGTTGGTCGAACATCGCCAGCCGAATCCCGGCAGCAAGGCCACTCATTCCAGCGCCGATGATGATGGTGTCGTAGGACATAGTGGGCCCTCCTTCGGCGGGTCTCCGACGGCAGAGGATCGACTTAGGCTGTTAGGCCCCTTTCATCCGTGGCGTGAGATAAGCGACGGTGCTGGCCATGCTGGCGAGCTCGGTGTACTCGTCCTCGGGAATCTGAATGCGATGGCGTTTGCGCAATTCCATCACAATGTCAAGAAAATCCATCGAGTCGAGCTCCATTTGATCGCGGAAGCTTACGTCATCTTTCAGGTCGGACAAATCTTCGTCGGGGGCAATGTCGCCCAAGATGTCGAGGATTTCATTGCGAATGTCTTCAGGACTCATACGTTTACTCTTCTTGCTGTTGCTAGCGTATCAAAATAGGTTTTTAACGGATTGGACCACAAAGGGCACGAAGAGGAATCTTTGAGGATCGCTTGCGCGTAGTCCCCCTCCCCCACTTTTGGGGGAGGGGTTAGGGGAGGGGGTTTTAGAATCCTGTACATGGTTCAGCCCCCTCCCCTAGCCCCTCCTCCTGAAAGGGGAGGGGGACTACGCGCAAGCGGTTTTTTTCGTTGGTTCCGTCGTTCCTTCGGGGTTCAATTACTTAGCGAACTAAAATCAAACTTTTGTAATAATCAGTGCCGAGTTGATTCCCAGCATACCAAATGAATTATTGAGGATCGCCCGGACTCCGCCCGTTTTGCGTGGCTCGTCGATAACAAGGCCCGGCAGGTCGCAGTCGGGATCGAGGTCATCGACGTTGATCGTGGCGTGGCAGATGCCATCGTCGAACGAAGGCAAATTGCCCGCTAGTTCGAGAGCCCCGGCGGCACCCATCGCGTGCCCTATAAAACTCTTCGTGTTGTTGATGTGGGTGGTTTTCGACTTGCCGAAGACATCCCGTAGGGCGATGCATTCCTGGATGTCGCCGCTGGGTGTGGCGGTGGCGTGTGTGCTAAGGATGCCAATTTCCTCGGCGTTGAGCCCTGCACGGTCCAAGGCCATTCGCATACAACGGGCCTGCTGTACCGGGTTGGGGAGTACAAAATCGCTGGCATCGGAGTTCATCGCATAGCCGGCAATCTCGCCATAGATTTTCGCGCCGCGGCGCGCGGCGTCTTCATAGCGTTCGAGCGTGTAGAGGCCTCCCCCTTCGGAGACGACAATGCCGTTTCGGTTTTTATCAAACGGACGCGACGCTTTCGTGGGATCTTCGTTTTCAGCCAAAGCCCCCTGGCTAGCGAAACCCGCAAAAATACCGAAGGTGTGGATGCTTTCCGACACACCGCCACAGATCGCGAGGTCGCACTCGCCAAGCCGCAACATCTGTGCGCCCTGGATCATACCTGCATTACCGGCGGCACAGGCGGCACCGATCGTGTAGTGGGGGCCCGTGATACCCATGTTGAGCGTGATTTCGCCTGCCGGGTTGTTGGCCACGGTGCGCGGGTTGTGGTGGTGCGACCAGACGGACGTGTCGTAATCGTACCCACTGATTTCATAAACTTCGTTTTCCGTTTCGACGTTGCCATGCTCTGTGACGCCGACATAAACGCCGACGCGCTCATGGTCGATTTTTTCCCACTCGATACCAGCATCGGCAATCGCTTCGTTCGCACAGTAGATGCCAATGCTGCCAGCCCGGGTGCCACGCCGCACGTTGCGCCGTTTTTGGTACTTGAGTTCGTCAAAATCACAAACGCCAGCCAACGTCTTGCCGACATAGCGGATTTCGTACTTGCTAACCCCACTTCGACCCGCTAGCAGCGCCTCGCGGTATTCTGCGAGCGTATTCCCATTGGGCGAAGTAAGGCCAACGCCCGTAATAACGATCCGATCGGTGGGGCTGCCGGTGCTAATCATCGTGGGGACGGGGCAGCTAGCGGGGGGCCAGTGCTAATGGGGGCTGGAAAGGTGTAAGTGAAGCCCCTGAGGCTATCGCTGAGGGACCGAATTGGCAAGCGGTAGGGACAGACGAATTAGACGCGGATGAACGCGGATTGAAGAGATTGACGCGGATTATTGATGGATGTACCAGCAACTTTTCCCTCGGCGCTCGAATCCACCTGCTAAACCCGGCCTTCCGTTGGTCGGCCTGTCGCTTTCCTCATGCATCGGTCAACAAGAACAGAGGAATCCGCGTTTATCCGCCTGATCCGTGTTCATCCGCGTCTAATTCGTCTTTACTCGCCCTGAACCACGAGCGTATCCGTGTAGACCCGGCATTCGGGCAGTTGGGCGATCAACTTTTCGGCTCCCTGGGGGGTGACACCTGTCCAGCGGACGTAGAGTTCGCGAAGCGAGGGGCAACCGGCCAATTGGACGATGCCCACGTCGGTCACGTTCGCCCCGCCGGTGAGGCGGAGGGTTTTTAGTAGCGGCAGCGATGCAACGTGTGCGAGCCCCTCATCGGTGACCGCCGTGTATCGCAAGGAAAGCGTCACGAGATAGTCCATGTGAGCCAGCCCGCGCATCTCCGCATCCCCAAACCGACAGTAATCGAGCTTCAATTCTCGTAAGTAAGGGAGCGCCGCCAGACGCGAAGCCGTATCGACAGGCAACTCATGCCCATCGAACCGGACGATGACTGCCTCGGAAAAAGCATCCTTGCCGAGTGCCGTCTGAACGAGCCAACGATGCCAATCGGGGCCCTCGGCCGCTTCAAGAATGATTTCTCCTTGATGCGCCTTGACCCATTCAATCGAAGCGGCCTGGTCGGCGTACGGTTTGATCGTACGCACCCAAAAACCCATCAGCAGACTGCAAATCGCCGTGAGGATGAGTAGCGTACGTATCCCAAAGCGGGGAAGCCAGCGTCGTTTCATTTTTCCTCCTTTTTCTCTGGAATCACCCGAATGAAAGCGATCCACTCGCCGTCGTTGGACCAATCGGCATCGATGCATTCCCAATCAAGCGGTACACCAGGAACCCTTATCGGGGGCGAGTCGTCATCGACCGTGAGCAAGTAGAGCCTATAGGGAGGTTTTCCTTCTGGGTCCGCGGCAACGCTACCAGCGGGAGGTTCGTCTTGAATCAACAGAACAACTCGCTTTCCGTCGGGAGCCCACGACGTATGTCCCGTTCCATAAGAGCCTGGAAGGCGATCGGTAATTTCCCAATGCTGGAGCGTTTCGTCGTAGTTCACGATTCCAAGTCCCCTGCCACCCGTCGAGATACACAAGCGTTTTCCGTTGGGGGAGATGCTGAATCCGTATCGAACACCATAGCTACCAAGCAGAACCGTCTGCTTGCCCGTGGCAAGATCGAAGCTCGCCAAGCCGCCACGGTAGAGCGACACAATCGTCTGGCCATCGGGGCTCCAGCGAGGGCTTCCCCATTGATCAAGCAGCACCTCTCGGCCCGAACCATCCGCATTGACGACGACAATTTGATTCTCTGGCATGTAAGTATGGCAAACGAATCGTTTGCCATCGGGCGACCAACTTGGCATGGCGCCGTGACCGAGTTGACGCACCGTGCTTGCTTCGACATCGACAATGGCAACGTCGGTTCCGGGAGTGCCCCCTACCCCCTCAAGCCAAGTGTCTAAAGCAATCCGTTTGTCGTCGGGCGACCAATCTGGCGAGCCGAAGGCCCGGGCACTATCGTCCGTAAGCTGCCGAATCTCTCCTGTCTTGAGCGAGACGGTGTAAAGCTGCCCGGCATGGTTACGGTCGGCTACGAACAGCAATGCCACCAGCATGAGGTAGCGAAAACCGCAAAGTGAAAATTGCATGGGCGCTACCTCGCTAAATGAGCCGAAGGGAAATACACCCCATGAGTGTACCCGACCAGGGCAATCAACACGAAAGGGATAACCGCTTTTCGATGGCGAGCCGCAAGCGTCAGCGACCGGAGTTTCTTAAACTCGGAGCCGATGCGTCTCTTGCTATAAGGCATCCGCTGTAAAACCTCCGGTCGCTGACGCTCGCGGCTCGCCGGCCCAATTTTGCGGATCAGAAATCACTAACGTTGACGCTTCTTA
>JAJRUA010000310.1 GCA_024278035.1 Planctomycetota bacterium
CCCCCGAGAGCTACGGCGCACTCGATGCGCGCATTGCGAAAACCGCGGCGAAGAAAGACTCGTTGTTGACCCTGCTTTCCGTTCCGGAAGTTCCGTTGTACAACAATGCGCCGGAGTTTCAAGCCCGCGGCGACTCGTTCGATGGATAATATCTTCACGACGATCGTACAAACCGCCAAGCTGCACGGCATCAGCGCCTACGCCTACTTCCGCGACCTGATTCGACGCCAATTCGAGATGCCATCCCTCGCTCAGTCCATCCAAAACGCTACTGCTAGCGGTAGAGAAGATGCCCGTTTTCCTTTCATTTTTCCGTTTCCGTATGCATTCTGACGACGAGCTTTGTCTTTGCTTTCACGTCACTCGGCGAAAGGTAGAGAACTACCTGCGAATCGAGCGGCCCCGGGCGGCGTCGCAACTAGCCGACTGCTATGGGGCGGGCACCGGCTGTGGCTGGTGTCGGCCCTTCCTGGAGAAACTGTTCGAGGCCCACAGTGGGGCGGTAAAAGGTGGGGCTGTGCAAGGCGAGGCAACTCTTCCCTCTGCCGAGGAGTACGCCCATGGCCGGGGCGATCATGTCCGATCGGGTGGCGGAACGCCCCCGCCTGGGGCGGCACCCGCAGAGTAGCTTTCGACGGACAGCTATCTACCCCCCTTCCTTTTACTCTTCGTCGTCATAGGAGTACTTTTGACGAGGCACCGACAGGGCGGTGTAGCTTTGCATCCATTTCGCCCAATCGCCCGGAGAACGGAGCGCCGGGTAATCCACAATATGATCGGTACGCGGGTAGCTCATGCCTGTGCCGAACATCGCTCGCGCGATAAGGCTTGTCAGCACCACCACGATAAAGCCGAGGAAAATTTGCAAGCCCATCGTTTCGATTCCGCCGCGTGGGAACCCAATGATCTGCGGTGCCATGAAGACCAGCCCTCCCACCAAGAGAGGGTTGCCCGGTTGCCTAACAAGCAGTTCATCGTAGAACCGCAAGAAGCCTCCAAAAATCGCGGCGTAAAGGATGTGCATGAGAAACCCTCCGTCGTAGAAACATTGGCCTACAACGTTGACTCCAAGGTTGATCTTGATGCCCCGATCCTCAAACTTCGCAGCAGCAGGCAGGGTGATACCAAAGGCAATCGGCTTTCCGGGCCATACGCTTCTTGGAATCGGGTTGACGAGGATAAAGATTGGTGAGAAGAACGGTGTTACTTCAAGGCGTCGAGAGTTATCGTTGAGAAAATGGATCGTCATGATCGCACACTCGACCGAGTCTTGTCCCATGAACCCCTCGGAACTGCCCCCTTTCGTGATCGCTTCCGGCAATTTTTTCAGAACGGCGATGGCGCGTTGCGAGGCGGACTGTCTTGTTTTGGTTCGGATGGAATGACGGATGGCCGAATAACCTTTCAAGATAGGTACCCCCACAACGGCCGCGATCAATATCCAACTAAGAATCACTGGCGTCGATTTATAGCGAAGCCATACCCAGTACAAGCAAATGGGAGCTACTGCCAGGGTCGACATCAGATAGCGCCGTGATCCTCCCAAACCGACGGTCGAGAAGACCGTTATGCCTGCGACGAGGAGCAGCAAGAGAATTAGCATAGGGTTGGAGGGCGAGCGATACCAAGCCACAAAGGCACAAGCAAACGCCAAGAGAGGGGTTGTTAAGCTGAAGAATAGCAACAACTGACCCACAACCGGAATCTGCACCTGGAAGTGCTGAAACATTCCAATCGCCGTCAAGCCAAATACCAGGGCAACCAATACCCCTCCCGACATTTGGGGCCAATGGCGAAGTCGCCGTCCAGCAACTCGCCGGGGGTACTTCCAGTAGAAGTAGGTCAAGGTGATGGTCGTGTAGAACAGTATCGTTCCCAAATAATACAGGGCGTAGTCGGCTGCGCGATACGTTGGGAAATAGTGCAAAACCCGTGTGCAATTGATGCCTGACATGCCATTAAAAAGAATGGCTCCCACCAGAAACACGTTCCAGGCCGTGAAGACATCCGTCTTACGTCGCAGCACAGGAACTACAAGCAGGCACGACATGATCGCAATAAATGCGACACTAAAGGCCCATAGAATGTTGTCGTTAGAAAGCATGATTCAGCGTTGGCAAACTCTAAGAACCTAGCCCGTCTGCTTGGAAGCCTCTAGCGGTCGGGAAAGACCCAGAGTATCCAGCAGTTGCAGGACCTACAGTAGGGAGGCACTCACCGAGGGTGCCGTATCAGGGAATTGTAGCTTAGGCAAACAGAGATGCAGGGGGCGATCTGTCAGCAATCACAGGAATAGTACGGATAAGAGGGATTGTGCAGCCCCCTGGCTCAGGGGAGCCCTAACAGCCGGCCCAACGATGATTTGACGACAAATGGATGAAAAAGGTGCGGTGCTTGCTTCAGGCCGAGTGACCTCGGGCCAACAGCCCAAAATTTCTGTTACTCTAGTGGTTTATGGCCTTATTCGACCCGCACGCCACGCAATTTTACTACCGCCGGTCTCTGACGCTTGGCGTGACCAGCAAGTTCCTTGTGCCCCTTTCTGATAAAACCAGCCCAATGAGCGAATCCAATCCGATTCCGCCCGATGAGGGGTCCGCTCCACGCTGTCCCGCTCTACTGGGGTCACTGCGCTCGATGGCATCCTTGCTGATCGGGGCCCTTCTGGCGATGACGTACATGGGGGCGATCGCGCAGAAGCCAGAGACCGATTTTTCGGCTCTGGCTCTTGGAAAAGACAATACAGCTCGCTTCGCTGTCCGTAATGGCGATCCGATCCACATTAAAGATTTTTCAGCAATCCCACAGTGGCTAGCAGGAATCGAACGCCGCGGGCAAACCCATACCGTGTTATGGCTAGGCAACTCACAATTGCATGCGATCAATCAATCGCCCGAGGGAGCCGAACCCGCTCCCGCCAAATTACACGATCAACTCCTTGCACAAGAGATTGATCTTGTCACCATTAGCTACCCTAGCGCTAACTTGCAAGAATCTTATTTAACCATTGAGTACTTGCTGCCACGCCTGCCGAGACTCTCGGCGATTATTCTGCCTGTGGTCTTTGATGAACTCCGTGAGGCAGGGCTCCGTAGCCAGTTGCTTCCGATGCTGGAGGATGCGACAACGGCCCACCATTTGGCCCATACCGAAGCAGGCAAGCAATTACTCCAACTGCGTGTCGAGAGTTCGGACGAGGCGGGCCCCGACGAGGATAGGGCCGCCCTCCGCAACACCTTTCAAGAGCAATCAGAAACCTTCCTTAATGATTGGCTTGACGACCACTGGCCACTCTGGGCCGCCAGAAAACAAGCTCGTGGCCAGGTTTTTTTTAGTCTCTACAAATTCCGCAACGATGCCTTCAACATTCGGCCTCAAAGCAAGCGCCGCGTGATTCGACCACGCTATGAAGCCAACTTCGCCGCGCTCGAAGCGACCCTCGCCGCCACTGAGCGGGAGAAAGTCCAAGTGCTTCTCTATATCGTACCGCTACGGATGGACGTGGAGACGCCCTATGTTACGGAAGAATACGACCGATTCAAAGAAG
>JAJRUA010000311.1 GCA_024278035.1 Planctomycetota bacterium
ATCACGGCAACCATCGCAGCCCCTTTTTTGCTCGAGGTGCTACCGCCCACGTCGGCCGTTTCGATTCGCAGATTGCAAATTGCGTTGTAGCCCAGCTCGCGAGATTGCTCAACGAGCCGTTGGGTCGCCTCACGCCGAGCTCGACTTAACAGCGAATGAAAGCTCCGCACTTCGCCACCAAAAATCCCCCGCATCTTGGCGAGAAACGACTTGAAGTAATCCGAAGCAACCACCACCTCGCCGACCACCATCTGCGGCGCCAGCTCATTTTTTGCAAACGCCGGGAAACTCTTGAGCTGAGTCACAAGAAACTGCCCATTGCCTCGTTCACGTTCTTCAAGCCGCGCAAGATGTCGACGCTCGGCAAACGTCCCGGCAACAAATCCTACGACGATCAAAATCAGAATAAAAACAATCTGAGTTGCAAAGTGGTCCATATTACCCTCGGGATTTTCCCGGTTTTCTCACCATGGAAATTCTCACCATGAAAACGGGATCAAGACCCCGGCTCGGCCACCACGGCCGTACCATAGGCATACAACTCAGCAGCCCCGGCCGTCACGGCGCTAGTCGTAAAACGCACGTTCACAATCGCGTTGGCACCCAACTGCTCCGCTTGAGAAAGCATTCGTTCCAAGGCCTGACGACGAGATTCGGTCAGAAGCTCGGTGTAGCCTTTCAGCTCACCACCAACGAGGTTCTTGAAACTCGCCGCAATATCACGCCCCGCGTGCTTGGCTCGCACCGTGTTACCTTGCACAAGGCCCTTAATCTCAGCGATGCGATAGCCAGCGATCGTTTCCGTATTTGTGACAATCATTTTTATCTCTTAACGAGCGAATGGAAATCGAGAAATAGCCCACCAAATGGAGGCTCTGGGGGTCCTGACAACCAAGAGCATTGTGGTGTCTAAGACTAGCAATTGCAATGCCAGCGAAGGGGCCTCAGAACCGCGACCGTAAGGAAGCGATTAAAACCCGCTCGCCGAGCAAATTCATACGCAATCGGCGTACTGCTACGTGGTGACATTTGGTAAATTGAACCACGAAATCAGCTTCTACCCCCCAATAACCCCAAGCAACCAGCTTTCCAGGACCCTTGATGCCAACCCCAACAGACTCTGCTGAAGAAAAAAAACCTTCTCGCAACTTCATCCAGCAGATCATTGATGCGGACCTCGCAGCCGGGAAAAACGACGGCCAAGTCCACACCCGCTTTCCGCCCGAACCCAACGGCTACCTCCATATCGGCCACGCCAAAAGCATCTGCCTCAACTCAGGCTTGGCCCGAGAATATGGCGGCAAGTTCAACCTGCGCTTCGACGACACCAATCCGGCCAAGGAAGAGCAGGAATATGTCGATGCAATCACCGACGACATCCGCTGGCTCGGTGCCGACTGGGAAGACCGCCTCTGCTTCTCCTCAAACTACTTCGATCAGCTTTACGATTGGGCCGTCCAGTTGATTCAAGCCGGCAAAGCCTACGTCTGCGATCTCGACGCCGAACAAATGCGAGAGTATCGCGGCACGCTCACCGAGCCCGGACGCGACAGCCCCTTCCGCGATCGATCGCCCGAAGAAAACGCCTCGCTTTTCGCACAAATGAAAGCAGGCGATTTTCCCGATGGTTCGCATACGCTCCGCGCAAAAATCGACATGGCCTCGCCCAACGTCAATCTACGAGACCCGGTCATGTATCGCATCAAACGGGCCCATCACCACCGCACTGGCGATACCTGGTGCATCTATCCCTCCTACGATTTTACTCACGGGCAAAGCGACTCGATCGAAGGCATTACCCACTCGATCTGCACGTTGGAGTTTGAAAACCACCGCCCGCTTTACGATTGGTTCTGCGAGTCGCTCGGAATTTTCCATCCGCAGCAAATCGAGTTCGCCCGGCTCAATCTCACCTACACCGTGATGAGCAAACGCCTGCTGCTCCAACTCGTCAACGAAAAACACGTCGACGGCTGGGACGACCCGCGAATGCTCACCCTGTGTGGTCTGCGTCGTCGAGGCTACACGGCCGCTTCAATCCGAGCCTTTTGCGAACGTATTGGCGTCGCGAAGTTCAACAGCACCATCGACATGGCATGGCTTGAAGACGCCATCCGCGACGATCTCAACACCGCCGCCCCGCGAGCCATGGGCGTACTGCGGCCGCTCAAAGTCGTTATCGAAAACTACCCCGAAGGCCAAGTCGAACAGCTCGAAGCCGCCAACCATCCGCAAAACCCTGAAATGGGCACGCGCACCGTTCCCTTTGCCCGCGAAATCTACGTCGAACAAGGCGACTTCATGGAAGATGCCCCGCGCAAGTTCTTTCGTCTCTCGGTCGGACGTGAGGTACGACTCCGCTACGCCTACTTCATCACCTGCACCGACGTCATCAAGGACGACCAAGGCAACGTCGTCGAACTACGCTGCACCTACGACCCTGAAACCAAAGGCGGCAACGCCCCCGACGGTCGCAAGGTAAAAGGCACCCTCCACTGGGTCTCTGCCCAACATGCCCTCAGCGCCGAAGTACGACTCTACGATCACCTCTTCTGTGTCGAAGCACCAGGGAAAGCCCCCGAAGGCGGCACCTTTCTCGACAACTTGAACCCTGATTCGCTCGAAGTCCTTGCAGGCGCTAAGCTTGAACCTTCGCTAGTAGACGCCGACCCTGGCAGCCAATTTCAGTTCGAGCGAAACGGCTACTTCTTCGCCGACCCAATCGATTCCAAACCAGGAAAACCAATTTTCAATCGAACTGCAACTCTAAGAGATAGTTGGAAGAAAAAACGTTAAGATAAGATTGCATTGGCAAACGGAGTACGAAACCGAACCCCATAATTCCTGTACGAATAGGACCAACCCATGCCCTCGCTACTCAACTCTCGCCGCAACGCCTATCGGTCGCTCTGCTGGCTCATGTCTCTGCTCATGGCCACGGCCCCTTCGATCGCAATTTGTGCCGAACCTACCGCCAAAGACTATGAGCCTTTGAATCTTGACTACGTTTCCCAAAACGCAGCCGGGCTAATCGCACTAC
>JAJRUA010000312.1 GCA_024278035.1 Planctomycetota bacterium
AGCTGGCTTGCGACAAACCAGAAGAGCGCTAAGGTTCGGCCCTCGGTTGCGCCGTAAGCGTGGAGCCCGACGCCCATTTGGTTGACACCAAACCAGGACCAGGCGGTGATGACATTGCCAAAGATCGCTAGAATCGCAAGGCCCCGTTTCTGAACCATGCCACCCCATCGTGCATGGAGCACAAGGGCGTTCCAGATGACAATTAGTAGGGCACCGTTTTCTTTTGGGTCCCAACCCCAAAAACGGCCCCAGGAATCGTCGGCCCATAAGCCTCCGAGCACCGTACCGACGAAGCTAAAGAAAATGGCAAAACAAATCGTGCCATAAGTCATGCGAGTCAGCTGTTTTAATCGTTCTTCATCTGGCGAAGACGAGAACACCGACATGAAGACATAGACAAAGCCCATCATTCCTGCGAGCAGGGTGGTGGAGTAACCCAGCGTAATGCAGACGACATGCGTTGCGAGCCAGAACTGCGTGTCGAGCACGGCTTGAAGGACGTTGAAGGTGTCGCCGTCGCCGGCAAGGTTGTGAGCGATGAACAGGGTGGGGAAGCCGACGATTGCGGCCAGAAGGTTGCCGAAGCCGAAGCGGTAGATTCGTTCGGCGATTAAGGAGAAAAGGACAGCTCCCCATCCGATGAAGATGGCCGAGGAGTAAAGGTTGGTGACTGGGGGGCGACCGGAAATGTAAATTCGAGCTACCAGGGCGACCGAGTGCAAGGCAAATGTAAACCAAAGCAGCCAGTTGGCCGAGCGATTGAGTGTTGTGGTCCAACCGAGCCAGGAACCTGCTGAAAGCACGAAGGCTACGAGATAGAGCGACATCGCGAGGAGGAAAGGGTTGAAGTGATTGAAAAAGGCTTCAAATTTAACGCGGGCAGGGCGAAGCTTTTCGGCCTCTTTGCGGTCGCCTGTTGCTCCGGTAGCAGTAAGTTCAGAGTCGAGCTGGGTGGTGGCCTCTCCGAGATTCACGACAAGCTTTCGGTAGTCTGCTACTCGATCGTTGAACTTGGCGACGTCGCCCTGCTGGTAGGCGTCGAGCACGGATCGGAAGGCGTCGGTCGCCGGGTTGACTTCTTTTTTCTGAACTTTGTGGATGATCGCTTCGAGATCGGCTTCGAGCAATATCTGCCACTGCCCCTTGGGATCGGCAGGAGGAATTGCCCTGGGCCCACGTTGATTGAGATCGGAGATGAGAAACTTAATTTCGGCAAGGTCGGCCTTGAGGTTTTGCTCGGAATCGGTTCGCAGGGCCGGAGCAGAAAACGACTGCTGGAGAACACCCATCAAAGAAATTTTGCCGGCAAGTTCTTTGAACTTCCGCTGGGGTAGGGTCCATTTTTCGGTGGGCACTGTACGAAGCAGGTTGACTTGTTTGAGGTACTCGTCGCGGCTGTTAATAAGCTCGGCGCGGGAATAGCGGAAGCCCTCTCTTGGTTCGAGCCCAAGAGTTTGTAGCACGTCGGGGTTTTCGATTCGGAAAACGCGATGATGGTCCATCGCAGGGGTCTCGGCAATGACATCCAGGAGCCAAACGATGGCAGGCTTGCTGGACTGTCCCGAAGGATCCTCGGGTTTTAGATAGAGTTTTTCACGCCCCGAGAGAACGGTAAGCGTATTGCGAGCGAGAGTATCGAAAGGTTTGATACGGCCGTTGTAGGCGATTGGCAGCTGACCGAACTCGTGGATCTGCATTTCGGTTGCCGGCAACTTGGGTACACGAGCTTTGCTCAGGACCCAGCCAGCAAAGATCAACACGAGGAGGGCGGGCACCCAGACGGTTGGGCTACGCCAAGACGAAGCGTGCTGCGATGGCGAGTCGGAGTCGCCCGTCGGAGGCGTCTGTCGCTGAGAGAAACGGAAAAAGATGGCGCCAAAATGGGCCAACATGCCGGTCGCGACCAACATGCAAGAGACGTAGGGAATCATCCAGCCGGTGTTGGTGACGACCTGGAGAATCGAAAGGCGAGGGTTGTTTGGGTCGAAGCTCGCCTGATAGAGGGTGTCGCCTCCGTAGCGGAGCGGGTTGTTCATCCAGATTTTGAATTCGCGGTCGACTCCTTGTTCGGGATCGACGAGCCGAACACGCGACGAAAAGTTCTTCGGCGTATTGGTACCGACGTAAACGTCGTGGCTGAATTCGAGCAGTTCGACGGAATAAGGTTTGTCGAGGCGTTTGAAACGGAGAGAGATTTCGTAGGGTTTCCCCTCGATTTCGAGCGATTCTTCCCGCAACGAAAAAGTGGTCAAGAGATAGGTTCCGAGCGACTCTTGCTCGGGCGAGATGAGTTCGACATAGGCCGAGGGAACGTCGACCGTTTGTTCTTTCCCGACGCCGGTGCTTGTGGCCTGAGGAACGGCGAGGTGGAGCAGACCGGCGCCTGCGGTTGCGGGGCTGGTCTCGTTTGGCTGTATGCGTCGGGTTGCAGAATTCGGCAGAAAGTCGACCACGCGAATCGAAAACGGCAGGCTGGGGTGGCTCAAGGGCTCGTCGGTTTTGGCTGCTTCGACAAGGAGACTACCGGGGATGAGGGTCATACGGTCTTCTTTTTCGTCTGATTTGTCGACCACAGCTAGCTCGAAGAAGCGGTTGTCTTCGGCGAAGCTGATGGGACGCCCTTCGATGATTTGCATGTTGGCTTCTTCGGCCTTGAGGCCGGTGAATAGTTCGCTAAACATCATCAGCGCGATACCGCCATGGAGCAGCACAATGCCAGCCCGACGGCCAAAAACCCAATAGCAACCGGCCAATAAGACAAGCCCCGCGGCGCTAGCCTTGATGAGCTGCCATAGGATTCGGAGGCCCGACACATCAAGCTGAGCTGCGGGATTGATAAAGAGCCAAATGGTGAGGCCGGCAAGCAAAGTGCAGCTTGTGGCTCCCAGCCACCAGAGCCACGAAGAGTTGGATTTTCGTTGGCTTTGGAAGCTCAGTGCGAGCGTATAGGCAAGGGCGAGAGTGCCGCCGCCGAGTGCTGCTCGAAGAGCGTGCCAAAGCCCGTTGGCAAACTGGGGGGTTAGCTCGCTTTCGACCGCGTTGTCGAGGCCGCTTTGGATTACTGCGTAGGTTAGCGCAACGCCAAGAGCGATCAGACCGAAGCCTGCTTTGAGCGAAGTTCCTTGGCCAGAGACTTTGAATCGTATCGCATGGGCGGCCAAGAGGTTGATGGCTAAGAGAGTGCCCAGGGTCCATCCGCCAGGAAATGGCACGACGCCAGGCACGTCCCAAGCTCGGGGGAAAAAGACTTTAAGTTCGATCCAAGCGTGTGACGTACGAAAATAGCTGCGAATGACGTACCAGATGTCGTGGTCGATCTGGGCGAGCGTGCCCGCTAGGACGAGCACGATCGAAAGCGCAAACAGCAGCACAGTAAGCTTGAGGGATGCGAAAGCTTTTAACGTAGCAACAAAAAAGTTTGCTTCGCCCATTTGATCCGAACCACGTGTGTAAGGAGCCGAAGAGCCCTCGGAGAGTTGACCAAAATCTGTACTAGCCACGGCATTCAGGCGGGGTAGGGGAGGGGGGGGGAGGGAAACTGGGCCCCAGCCATTTGCGAGGCACCAGAGCTGCTCAGTATACCGTGATTCAAGGACGAAGGTAACGGTGGCTAGCCTGCCGGACCGTTGAACTTTACGGAATCGAGAAACTCGCGAAATGCTTTTTGTTGAGCAACTACAATTTCGGTGTCACCCGTCATCTTGAAAAACCAAACTTTGCCTTGGTGAACGACCATGGCAGCGTAAATGGAGGGACGGCGGTCTGGCGACTCGGGGCTGACAAATTCAGCGTAGCTGCCTTCGGAGGCGTCGAGGGTGATCGGCTGAATGAGTTGCTTTAGCTGGTCGGTATCGAGATCGGTGAGGCCTGCCTGACCAGCCCATCGCTGCATGTTGGCCTGGACGTCGGTAACCTGGGTACCGCCCGAGGCGGGGAGATCGATCACCGTGATTTCGGCTTGAGCGTCGCCCTGGACGACGCGAAAAGCGGCCTTTCGCATGGTAGAGATTTTTCCTGGGAGCCAGCCTTTGGGGGTCTTGTAGGACAAGGCTTTGCCGACCGCAGACCTCGGCGGTGGGCTCGACGTGCCGATTGGAGGTGCCCCGGGGATGCCCGCATGGGGATTATTGGATTGTTTTTTAGGTGCGCGGCCGACTAGCTCGACACAAGTGGCGGTGGCGTTTGTCAGCTTAACTTTTTTTGCCAGCTTGAGAATCGTCTCGGCATCGAGCGGTTTTTCTTGTAGCTGGCCAAGCCAACGATTGACGTTGGGAACGAGAAACGCCTGCCAGTCGCCGGAGTAGGGAAGCGAGGAGACCGCAATTTCTAGCGGCCCTTGCTCGTCGGGAATAAGCAAAGTGGCAATACGCATTTGCGAGGCTGGCTTTTCTTCCCACGTTTCGGGGAGCGTCCAGCTAGGATTCTCGGTGCTCTTGTCTCCGAGTTTAACGGTGGCAAGAAACTCGTAAAAAGCTTCACGATGGCGATCGAGGGCCGGAGCTGGCCCGGCGAGCTTGAAGAACCAAGCAATGTCGCCTTGAGGGATAATGGCGGCCAGGGTGTGGTCGAGAAGGCTAGCGACCAGCTTGGCGTCGAGGGGCTTGCGTGGGGCCGAGGTGGGGGCGGCAGTGTAAACCTTGACCTCTTCCTTGGAATTACAACCGAAGATCAAAGCCGCTGTAGAACAAACCAATAGCGTTAGGGCGAGTCGAGTTGGCATGAGAGGAACGCAGGTGAGGGAGGGGGCAACAGGAAGCTTGCAGGTTGACCTATTGGGCCGCGTTCTGCAATGCGAAATTTGCTGACCGAGTTTGCGTTTTTCTGACAATTCTGAGCGCACCCTGCTGATCGCAGTCTACTTGGGTGGCGCAACCGCCACCGCTAACCCTATGGCTCTCGGACGTGTTACTTGGAGAACTCTGCTTTAGAAGAGGCCTAGGATTGATTCGATCAGCGTGCTGCTGAGCGAGTAGGGCTCGTTCCAGCTCCAAATATTTCGCATCATGTCGAGCATCATGACGCCGCCCAAGGCCATCATGACGGCACAGCTTCCCAGGCCAATGACTTGGCCAATCGAATACGGGAGTTCAGCAGAGATGGCTGCGGCACCGCCTCCGGCGTAGGTTCCCATCTCGAGGTCGCCTTCAGCGGCAGCACCAAAGTCGTCGGCAACCATGACATCGCCGCCGTCTTCGGTGAAATCGACGTCCTCTTCGAGGACACCGACATCGTCGCCGAGGACGTCTTGTTCAAGGTCGTCGATGTCGGCGTCGAGAGCAATGACTTGCGAGCTGCTGTCTCCGTCGTCGGCAGCCCCTTGGCTGAGGGGGGTGAGCTGGAAGTCTTCTTCGATTTCTAGTTCGGCCTCGGGGGCATCCTCCGTAGCCTCGGGAGCACTGCCCACGAGGGAGATCTCGGGATCGGAATCGCCGCCCAGGTCTAAGGAGCTAAGGATTGCGGAGCCGCCAATTTCGAGCGGGATATCGTCGAGAGCCAGACCGCTGTCCGCTGGGGCAAGGTTGATGCCGCTGTCGCTGCTGCCGAGCGTGACGTCGCTGCCGTCAGAGCCGGAAAGAACAAGGTCGTCGTCGGCTAGCTCGATTTCAGATCCAGAACCGCCTTCGAGCGGCGAGCTCGAAGATCCGGTGTCGAGTAGCGGGACGTCGGTGGAGCCCATCTCGCTGTCGACGTCGGAGCTATCGTCGAGGGCCAAGTCGCTACCCCCTTGGCCGGAAACGGGCAAACTGGCGGCAGCCTGGACTGAGGAAAGTTCGTCAGGCGAAAGAATCCGACTCGATTCGGCCGC
>JAJRUA010000313.1 GCA_024278035.1 Planctomycetota bacterium
CAGCAGTTCGTCACCGTCGATTGCGTACCGATCGACCACGCCCGCACAGAGTCGCCTAGCACGGTCCAGAGCATCGCCGAGAGCGATTTGCACGTCGCCCTCGGCGTCAATGTCGAACCACAACCACGCCCCGCCACAGGCCCCGCTGTAGCCCTTCACGTCCACCCGCCAGCCGTTGTCACGCTGGCGAAAATCGTCGCCAAACGTGAACGCGGAGAGGTAGGCTTCTCTCTCGACTTGGGCCTGATCGTCGCAAGCAGCATAGCCCGCCAGGGCGGCTGGCCAATCGACCAGCCGCCGCTCGCTACGGCAATCACCAACGATCCGAAAGCCATAGCTTTCTCTAGAAAGGGACATTGCCACCCCCTTCGAGTTCGAGCGATTGCTGCGCGTCGGGTGTCGTGTCGGGTATCGCGTCATCGTCTGCCGTGTCGTCCGCCGGTGAGTCGGTCGGCAGGGGCGCGAACGCTTCCGGCTCGGGCGTGTCGATACCGATCACCTCAAACCGTTTGACCCGGTTCCTTTCGGTCCCGTCGTCGTCACGTCGCAGGGCGACTTGCACACGGCATCGAATCCCCAGCGGGAGCGGCTCTTCCATTTGCTCGGGGTCCGTGATGCCCAGCTTCGCCAAGTCACGCTTGGCCATCGGCAGTGCGGCAGGTGTCAGCCACAAGTCGTGCCACAGTTTGCGGCCTGCCGAGTCGGTTTCACCCTCCGTTCCTTTTTTGGGCCCTTCGATCACAACGAACGTCAACTTGTAGCCCATTGTCCCCCGGCTACTCGTATCGAGTTCGCCGGATTCGATGCGGCAAATATACTGCCCAGCAGGTAGCGGTGCAAAATCTCCTGCCGCATCGGTCGAGTTCCAAATATCACCGAAGTCTTGGCCAGAGCCCGCACCGGCGGATAGAATATCAGATAGCTTTTTCATCGCTTGAATCCTTTCAGAAAGTTGGGGTTTGAGTCAGCCGAAGTCTCAGCGGCCTGTTCCTCTGCAAAGGGGGCCGTTGGGGCTTCGTTCTTTTTCTTTGCCAAATCGGCACCGGTCATCAATGACAATTCCGCGTCCAACGCTGCCGACAGACGGCAACGAAGGAGGATCGCCTTCGGTCGATCAACGAGCCGCCAAAGCCGAAGGGTTCCGGCATGGCGCGAAGGGCGATTGCTTATGGCTTCGCCCGCTTTCTCAATGATGCCCGCTTTCGATAGTGAAAGAGGAACACTGCCACGCCATTTGCCACCGTCGGAAAACTTCTGTTGCAGGTCGTCAGGTGGAGTGGCGTCATCGAGCGTTGCCGTGCCATCGGTTGAACGAAGCAGCGCGTCAAGGAAGGCAATCTTGCCCGCCTTCACCCGCAGCGATTTGCGGTCGGCAGCCAGGGTCATACCTGCGTCCCGCCGACGCTCGCCCTCGGCCCGTTGGGCCTTGCTGTCGATTGGCCAGGGTTGGGGATCGGGGTTCGTTTCACGATTGGAGGGAGTCATCGGCCACCTCCACGGACATTGCGAACAGTTGGGCAGCCGATAGCTTCCCATTCGTCGAGTGTTCGTACTGCCCAGCGAACTAGGCGTCCCAACCGAACCGGCTGGGGAGCCCGTCCAGCATCGACTAATCGACGCCAGTGGGCGGGGGAAACTTGATAGCGTGACGCACAGTCGTTGGCGTCGAGAAACGTGGCCATCGGGGAAGGGGCCGGGGAAGAGGGGGGCGGGGCGTTGGCCTCGCCGGTTGTTACAGGGCCGGTCGTTAAGGGGGTAGCCATGAGTGGCCTCCGGGTTAGAGCGGCTCGCCCGTCCTCGCAGGACGTGTCATAAGCGAGTAGCTATAAACCACAGACCGGACCGGGGCGGACCGCTTGGGGCCCGCTTTCTGTAGTCAGGGAACCCCCGTAAGTGTAGGGGCAACCCAAGAACGGCCTACCAACCGGATTTTTCGAGAAATCCGCTTTGATCCGCTTTCCGGCCAAAGCTCCGTTGAATCGGCCACCGATAGTCTATAATATGAGTAGCAACCCTGGGTGTCCGGTGCCACACGATGGCTCGATAGGGTTCGCCCCGCCGGACTACCATGTTCTACTTCTTTGATTCGCATGGAGGGATAGACAGATGAAAAAATTAACCGTTTCCCGCCAAGGTGTTCTCACGGCACGTACTGTCCGTGTTAAGACTCCTTATCGAAGAAGCCCCGTCGTTCGAGGGATTGGGAGTGTCATGGACTTGGGCGGAACGGGTTTCCGTTTTGTTTCGGTGTCGAAGACGTTCCCTGGATTCGAGGCTGATGTGAAAGCCCTGCGAAGCGATTTTGAGAAGCCCCTTCAAGAGGCGGGTTACGTCCTTCCTGCCCAAGCTCTTTCCAGCCGATCCGTGCCAAAGTTAGCACGATAGTTTTCCGGATACCGTCATGGATGATTCTGGCAAGGCGGCATCGTCCAGCGACGAAGATAATCAGGGCAACTCGGCAGGCGAGCTTCGAGAACAACCGTCCGAGATTCTTGGCGATGAGCCGCAAGAAGAACATGAAGGTTCGGAGCACTCGACGGTCATTGGGAAAAGCGAGTGGTTCTATAGCTCTCCGATTCCTCCCCCAGCGATGCTTGACGAATACGGGCAAATTGACCCCGACTTTCCCAAGCGAATCCTTGATCGAGCGGACAAAGAACAGGACCATCGTCACGAAATGATGCGTTACGAGATGGAGACGGATCGCAAAGCTCTAAACCATGCTGCCAACCGTACTTATCTGGGGCAAATATCAGCGTTCCTCATTGCCATGACAACCATCAGTGGAAGTCTATGGCTTATGAGTCAAGGACATTCCTGGCCCGGTCTAGCTGGAGTGGTCTTTGCACTTGCAGCACTTACAACGGTCTTCGTAGTGGGCAAGCGAGCTGAGGCTGTTAGCGATCCGAGAGAATCGGATACGGAGTAATTCTTGCCTTTAGATTTCAGAAGTTCGGGCTACACTCTTGCCTAACGCCCGCCCCGCCCGGGGCGTGTTCTTTTGTTGTCCCATCGCACTGCGGGCAGTGCGGAGTTGGCGTTGCCAAGTGGCAAACGCTGGCATTTGGTAGTCTACCAATTCACCGATGAATCGGTCGTTGTCTCGTTCTTTAAGCCAATCATAGGCTTTGCGGTCAGAGGGCGTGACGGTGTGGCTTCGTTCGGCCATGAGCCACGTCGCCCAAGCCTTACGCTCCGAAGGCTTCAATGATTCTAGCACTTCGGCTACGGAAGGTTGCGAATCCTCAGTGACCGTCTCGGGCGAAATCATTCCATCGGCCACAATGCGGTCGGTACGCTCCGGTTGGGAGCCTTGCTGCTGAGATTTCTCCGGCTCCACCGGCTTAGTCCGCCTCAATCGCTCGACCGAATTGCCCGGGTGTTGCTCCCCGATCAGCGTCAGCAACGCCGCCGCATCGTCTAGGCTGACGGATGCTTGCTCTGTCGCCGCGGCAATCGCTAGGGCGATTCCCATTGCAACGGTGTCCTG
>JAJRUA010000314.1 GCA_024278035.1 Planctomycetota bacterium
GGGCGGGGCAGATGATCCTGTTCACCGAGCGGTGCATTCATGGATCGGCTCCCAATACGACCGATCGCCACCGATTGGCATTCAACATTCGGGCCATTCCGACTAACATCCCTGTTTATACTAACAAGAAACATTACCGTTCGGTTTACAACGGTGGCAAATACCTGCTCGACAAGTGGGGGGTTGCCGTGCTGCGGGGCGAAGATCGCCACCAGCTTAGCCGTACGGTAGCGGCCGAGTTGCTTGAGCGCGGCACGGTCGAAACCACCAACGAAGTTCCCCTACGCCGTGCAGCGTAAACGGTTTTGCCGGTGAAGATGGGGAGTGTTTACTGCATGTCCTAAAATCTTCTGGAAGTGCCAGCTTTCTTTGCCGCTGGTACCCTCCCTGAGGGGGCTGGGATAGGCGACTAGTAACGGAGTTCCCTCATGCGTCCACTCGCTGGCAAATCGGCTCTCGTTACGGGAGCCGCTGGTGGCATTGGTCGGGCTATTGCGATGCGATTAGCAGAAAAGGGGGTCCGCCTGGCCCTCGTGGATCGTGATCCGTTTGGCTTGGCGGCCACTCGCCGCGATGCGGAGCGAGTGGGTGTCGAAACGCTCGAATACGTTTGTGATGTCGCCCGTCGGGAGGAAGTGACGAACGTCACCCAAGAGGTGATCGATCGTTGGGCTGGCGTTGATTTGCTCGTGAACAATGCGGGCGTCACCTACCATGGACCAACGCACACGATGCCCGCCGAAGAGTGGGACCGGTTGATAGCGATCAACCTCAATTCCCATGTGCAGTTCACCTGTGAACTCTTGCCGTCGTTGCTTGCTCGGCCCGAGGCGCATGTGCTGAATGTTTGTAGCGTGCTGGGTCTTTCGGGAATGCCTCGCGTTGCCGCCTACTGTACGAGCAAGTTTGCGATGGTCGGTTTTAGTGAATCGCTCCGGGCAGAGTATGGCCGAGTGGGCCTGGGCGTCACGGCACTTTGCCCTGGCTTTGTCCGTACGGGCCTGTTTAGCGCGGCCCGTCCCGAGCGGGAAGGAGGCGAGACAAAATCGCCGCCAGCATGGCTTTGCGTGACGCCCGAGCGCGTCGCCGATCGGGCAGTACGTGCAATTGAGCGGAATGAACAACGGACCGTGATCGATCCACGAGGGCGCGCAATCTACGCCGTCAAGCAGTTCGCGCCAAGATTTTTCGATACGATTCTTGCACTCGGTCGGAGCAAGCGGATCGCAAGAAAAGAGCGAGAGCTGATCGCCTTGTCACTCGATCGAGAGCAGGCCATTCGCCTACGCTTAGGGTTGGCTGAGAAGGGCAGGGGGGGCGAGCCGGCTCCAACGATCAAACGCAAAGTAGCGTAAGTTACACAGACAAAGCGCTAGGGCGTTGCCCTAGGCTACGGAGGGTGAGGCCTTTGGCCCCCAAGCCAACCGGCTGTTACTTGGCCCGGCTCATCCCCTGCTTTCTCCCAATAGCTCCCTCGCACCCTTCCTCTGAAACGGGGCTATTGATGGATACGTCAGCAACTTTCCTCATGATTTGCGTTCGTTCGGCTAAAACCGGCCTTCCGCTGGTCGGCCTGACGCTTTGCTTGCGCAGGCATGCATAAAGCGAGAAACTCCCGTTTTTCTCGGGAATAACCTCGGCTTTGCTGGCGAAAAGGTTATTGAACCGAGTGCCCCTTTGCCATGTTACGATGAAAAGGCAGGCAAAAACCAACACGAAAAACATAAGGAGGGTGAACCGAGTGGCGCTCGAAAGGACCGACTTCCAAAGAATCGTCGAAGAGCATGGGCCGGTGTTGTATCGCCTTGCCTACCGCTTGTTGGGCGATGCGCATGACGCCGAAGAGGTGGTCCAGGAGGCGCTGCGCAGTGCGTGGACCAGCCGAGAGCGTTTCGACTCGAGCCGTGGCCTACGGGCATGGCTCGCATCGATCTTGCGGCGGCGGGTGGTGGATCGTTGGCGCAAGATTGGACGTACGCCGCCGATTGCCTCAGGCGACCATGTGCTGGACATTCCGACCGAAGGGGAGGACCCCTTAGCACTAGAATACACCGACGAAATGCAGCAGGCACTCGACATGCTATCCGACGAAATGCGCGAAGCGCTCTTGTTGGTGGTAGTCGCGGAGCTGACCCATCAAGAGGCGGCCGAGGGACTCGACGTTCCGCTTGGAACAATGCTGTCGCGTGTCAGCCGTGCCAGGAGTCGGTTACGTGAAAACTTGGTCCAGATCGAAACGATGAAGATGAAAGCGACGCCTGCTGCAACAAGCTAACCCTATTTTTTCTTGCCTCATTTGCCTACAGCCTCCACTGCCTCACGATTATGTCTAGCGATTCTTCCTTATCGATGAGCCCTTCCGATAGCGGACTGCTGGAAGGCCCTGCCGTGCCGCCTCATGTGAGTGGTGCGCCACGCCATGCGGAAGACCCGCGCCGACCCGCGCCGCCTGTGGTTCCGGTCGATATTGAAGACCTCGAAGCATCGCTTTGTAACGCACCACTTCCCAAGGGATTTTTGGGCCGTTTGCGGCAAATGGTTGACCAGCTTTAGAGGACAGGAGGCTTGAGAGAGCCAGGAGGCCCACTGTAGGACGGACCTGAACGGTTGTGCGGTTTGGCGAAGCGTGGCGATTCGCTCTCCGGTCGGTTTTTGACACGCCAACTGTAGCCGCTGGTTACCGTTCGGTGCAGAATGGAGGGGAAGGCTCGAAACGTTAACCTCCGCAAGTCCACATGCGATTCTCTTTTCCTCTCGACACCTCTTGGCGGACGCTCGCTATCTTGATGGTGGCTGTCTGTTGGGTAGGGAATGCTGCTTTTGCGAGCGAAGCGGGCTTTGCAAGCGACACGGGCGAGCGCTTCCTTGAACAGCTTCGGAAGCATGGCCACGACGATCTTGTTCTTGAGTACCTGGATCGGGTCGAGAGCGATCCGCTCGCTTCGCCCGAGTTGCGCCAGCGAGCCCCGTTCGAGAGACTTTCGGCTCTTGTTGCTAAAGCAGCAACGATTCCGGATGCCCGCCAACGTATCGAATCGCTTGAGGAGGCTGCCGTTGCGATCGATAACGCGCCCGTTCCGCCCAGCCGCAAAGCGGCTTCGGCAGTTGTCGATGCACGGGGCCAATTGGCACTTGCACTGGCCGATGCTGCTTTGCGTCAGGCGCTGGCAGCACGGAGTGCATCGGGCGTGCCGCTCTCGGCTGCCCAAAAATCCTTCGCTACCGCTCAGGTACGTCTTGCGCAGGCTGGCGATGCGTTGGATGCGGAGCTGGATCAACTTAAAGGAGTGGCTCCCGACAGCGAAGCGGGGGCTCGCCGACTCGATTTGCGGGCCAGACTGGCCCAACTGCGAGTCTTGTCGGCTCGGCTGCTCCACGAAGAGGCGATGGTCCATCCGGCCGGTTCTTCCGAACGAAAAAAACTCAATCGGCAAGCTGCTGATCGTTTAGCCAAGCTGTATGAAAAATACTCTAAGTGGGTCGTCGGCCTTTATGCCCATCTTTACGAAGGGCGTTGCTATCGTTGGCTCGACGAACAAACGCTGGCGCTCGGTTGTTTTGAGGACCTTATCCAGCAGCCTGCCACGACGCGGGAGTTGCGGACAGTGGTAACCCTCGCCCAGGCAGAAATGGCTGCGCTGTGGGTCGAAGCGGGGGAGACGCCGCGCGTTCTGGCTGGTCCGTCCGACTGGCTCAGGGATTTGCCGGGCGACGAGAGCACGACGGGCGAGACGGCCGTGCTCCACTACTGGGTTGGCAAGGCGGAAGCCGCCGAAGCAGCTAGCGACGAGAAAAGCCAAGTCCAACGTCGCCGGCTTCTCACCAGTGCAAGAGACCATTTTGCTGTTGCCGGGCGATTGCCGGGCGAGGTGCAGGCCGAGGCTCGGCTTGCTTGGAGCGAGGCAAGCGCGGCGCTCGGCGTCGATACGACCGTGCCGGAGAGCTTTGACCAAGCCTACCAAGCAGGCAAAGAAGCCCTCGCGACGTTTTCCTTGACGCACGCAGAGGAACAGGGCAAAGCGGCCCGGCGGGCGTTGGAAGCGGCCCTACGGCTTGCAGGTAATGAAGCCGAGCCAGAGCAGGTCAACGAATCGCGGTACCTGCTGGCATGGCTCGATTGGAACACGGGGGCCGACCGACATGCGGCTGCCAAGGCTCGCTATGTTGCCCAGCGATTTACGGACGACCCGTCCGCCGAACCGTCGGCTCGGCTTGCGCTGGCGGCGATGGAGCGACTTCTCCAGCAAACAAAAGAGACCTCACAAGCAGAAAAAACACGCGACCAACTTCTAGAGTTTGCAAAGTTTGCTGCGAAACAATGGCCCGAAGGGGAAACGGCCGATGCTGCCTATGCCGCCTTGCTGAACAACGCGCTCCGTTCGGGCGACGATGCGGAAGCAGAACGAGTGCTTGCCGAAGTTGCCGACGAGCAACGCCCTGTGCTTGCGCTTCGCTATGGATTGGCAAAATGGGAGAAAGCGATTCGAGATAAGGGGAGCGATCGGCGGAAGCTCCGCGGGCGATTACAAGAAGCGTACGCTGCTGCGGTGGATTCCGAAATCTCTGAACGACTGCTCTCCACCGCCGCCCTCTATCTGGCCCAAGAAGCTCTTGCTGCGGGGGATGCCTCGGCAGCGATCCAATTGCTCGACACTCCCCATCACGGGCCGGCGGCTCTGCTGAACCGGTCGGTCAACGATTCGTTTGCCCAACAGACCGTTCTTACGCTTGTCCAAGCGACCGCTATCGCTGACGACCCTAGTCGTGCAAAGCAATCGCTAAAGCAATTGGACAAAGTGCTCGCCGCCCTTGCCGAAGACCAGCAGCGCCGGGTACTGCTAACGCTCGGTTCCAAGTTACGAAAAGCGATTGATTTATCGTCCGACCCTCCAGCCTCTTCCTTACTTTTGACAACCGGAAAAGTGTTAGCGCGTCTCGAAAAAGTGATGGAGAACTCGGATTGGAATACGACGTTGTGGGTGGCTCAAACGGAACTCAAGCTGGGAGAATTGGGGCTCGACAACGAAGCACGGGTTCGCATTGCTAGCGGGGCATTTCAAACGCTGCTCGATCGTTCGGCGAGCGAGCCAGGGTTTGCCCCCTCAACCACTTCGGTGCTTGCCGTCCGTTTGCAACTAGCCCAGTGCGACCGCCAGCTTGGCAAATACCGTGAGGCGATCAAGGGTTTTGAGCACTTGCTCGCCAAGCGCTCCGCCATGCTCGAAGTTCAAGTCGCGGCTGCCCAGACGCTTCAGGAGTGGGGCGTTAAGAGTCGCTCTCCCGAGCGGCTGGAAGATTCGATCGCCGGTACCTCGCCCAGCAAACAGGGGAAAAACCTCGTCTGGGGGTGGTCCAAAATCGCCGCCGTGGCGGCACGCGGCGTGGCGACCCACCCGGCCCACCAGAAGGCTTTTTTTGAAGCGTGGCTTAATGTGGCCAGGAGCCGCTACCTCGTCGGCACGCTCACAACGGGCCCGCGCCGTGACGAACAATTCCGCAAAGCGACGAACACCATCCGGGCAATGGTCCGGCAGCATTCCGACTTGGGCGGTGAGGAAATGCGTGCTCAATTCGACCAACTACTCCGCGAAATCCAAACCGCCTCCGGCACCCAAGCTCAAGGGCTTTCTGCCTTTAAGAAACATTGAAATAAAGTGAACCTCGCTTGCTTGTTCGTAACAACTATAGAATGAAAACACTTCTCCCTCTTACTCCGTTTTGCGTCGGAATTTTTCTCATCCTTTTCGCTTTGCAAGCGGGTGCGCAGGATCGGATTCGCCTGTTGTCGGGCTCCGTGTCGGGGGAGATCACGCAGACGACCCGGCTGGAGGTGACGATTGAGAAGAAAGGCGAAGAGACCGTTGTTCCGATCACTCGAATCCGCAGTTTGCTCTTCGGCGGAGAACCTTCGGTCTTGTCGCAGGCTCGTGTTAATATCGAGAACGGCGGCTACAAAACGGCACAGAAAAAACTCGCCTCGATTTCTAAAGAGAGTTTGAAGAAGCGACTGGTCCGGCAAGACGTTGCCTATTATCAGGCGCTCTGCCTAGCGAAGCTGGCAATAGCAGGAGAGTCCGATCCGGCGGAGGCGGGGCGTGCGCTTCGTGCTTTTGCTCGTGAGCATGGCGATAGTTACCATTATTATGGTGCCGTTCGAACGATGGGGGACTTGCTCGTCGCAATCGATCGGCCCGACGATGCAATCAAGTTGTATGGCCGACTCACATCGACCCCCTACGTTTCAATGCAAGTTCGAGGCGAGATGCTTTCTGGCCGGGCCCTGCAGGCCGCAGGAAGACACGCCGAAGCGATCGCTCGCTTCGATGTGGCCCTTCGATTGAAGTCAGACGAACTGACGGGCGACGTCGCAGAGCGAACCGGGCGACAGCAACTGGCCGCTCAACTGGGAAAGGCGGAAAGCCTTGCTATAACAGGCGAAATCGATTCCGCATTAGAATTGACGAGCGAGGTTCTTCGTAAGTGCGACCGAGGGGCAACAACGCTACTCGCTGCTGCTTACAATACACGGGGGCGCTGCTACGAAGAATCGGGGCGTTCGACCGATGCGATGCTCGCCTATCTTCATACGGACCTGCTCTTTTCTAGTGATACGGCGACCCATGCCGAGGCGCTTCACCACTTGGCGGCACTTTGGAAGAAGGCGGGTAAGCGAGAAGAGGCAAAAGAGGCAAACAATGAACTTCAGCGTCGCTATGGTAACACGAAGAAGCGAGGCCCTTAGGCGTGCGTCCCGTGCCAGGATGGCCCGGCTATAGCCGGGCCATCCTGGCACGGGAAGAAGTCGGCAAAGAGAACTAGACAGACTTACGAAACGAGCTTCCAATAGTCCATCGACGGCGACAAGGCTATCCGAAACGCAGACACAAGAGGCAAAGGAATCACTTATGCAGGAACGTCACCACCCCCTCCCCTCGCTCCGCCTCCGCAAGGCTTCGCTTTTGGCGATACTGATGCTTTCGCTAGTGTTTGCCAGCCAAGCCTTCGCCCAAGAAGGAGAGGCCGCCGAAACGGACGCACCGGCGGCTGCGGCAGTTGCCGATATGGGCGACGTCGCTCCGCCCGCCCGAAAAAGCTATCTCGGCTGGGCCTACGAATCGCTCGGTCCGGGCTATAGCCTTGTGTTTCTCTCACTGTCGTTCACCCTGCTTTCGCTCTTTGTGATGAACTTGGTAAAGGTAAGCCGCTCGAACATCGCTCCGCCTGAATTGATCGAAGCATTCGAGGCCCACTTGAACGCCAAGCAGTATAGCGAAGCGTACGATCTTGCTTCGACCGATGACTCGTTCCTCTCAAAAGTACTCTCTGCAGGGCTTGGCAAGCTATCGGGCGGGGGCGACTATCCGCAAGCGATTGAAGCAATGCAGGAGGTGGGAGAAGAAGAAAATATGGAAATTGAGCACCGGCTGAGCTACATGGCTCTGATCGGCACGATCAGCCCGATGGTTGGCCTGCTCGGCACGGTGCAAGGAATGATTGCATCGTTCAACGTGATCGCCACGTCGCCTGTCACCCCCAAGCCGAGCGAACTGGCCCAAGGCATTTCGACCGCCCTGTTCACCACCCTCATCGGCCTAGCGATCGCCATTCCCGCCATCGCGATTTACAACATCCTCCGCAACCGCGCAGCCCGGCTGGTACTGGAGGTGGGGATCGTTACCGAAGGGCTGATGAATCGCTTTCGGAATCAAGACATCAGCGTCTAATTCCCCCCATTCCCCTATCTAGTTGCCCATAAAATTATGCGACTCACTAAAGGCCGCCATTCGGAGATCGTCGAAGCAGATATGACCCCGATGATTGATATGGCGTTTCAGTTGATCGCGTTTTTTATGGTGCTCATCAATTTTTCAGACATTGAGCAAGACCAACGAGTCAACCTACCGGCGAGCGAGCTGGCCAGGCCCCCCGACACGGCCTACGAAGAGCCGCTGACGATCCAAATGACCTCCGACGAGACCATTCTCTTCGGTGGCCAAGAACTGTCGCTTAACCAATTGCGAATCGCTTTGCGGCGTGAAGCCCAGTTGCTCCGGGCCTATGGGGATAAACGCCTGTCCGACGTAACGGTCGTTATCCGGGCCGACTACAAGACCCGCGCTGGCAAAGTACAAGAGATCATCAAGGCGTGCCAAGATGTTGAGTTCGACACGTTCGCCCTACGCGGTCGTCAAAGCGATGTCACTACTTTAATAGAGTAATAAACCACGGAGAGCACGGAGAAGTAAGAAGATAAGAACCGCGAATTACTTTTCCTGCCCCTACTCTTTTTCCTTATTCGTGTTCATTCGCGCGTATTCGCGGTTACTTTTTTGAGCCCCTTGTAATAACCATATATCCGATGAAGTTTCGCCATACCGACCATCGAGACAAGATCGAAATACAGATGACGCCGATGATTGACATCGTGTTTCAACTGTTGGTGTTCTTTATCATGACGTTCAAAATCGTCCTACCCGAGGGGGATTTTAATATCCGGATGCCGCTCCCTTCGAGTGATGCGCCTTCCGCCCCGAGCGAAACACCGACGCTCCACCTCAAGATGATCGCCAGCGAAGAGGGCGAACTGGCCGAGCTACGACTCGGGACACAGGTTTTTGAGGGGGCAAGCCGCTTCGCCCAGCTCCATGCGTCGATCCGTAGCATGATCGACGATTCCGGAGGCCCCGGCACGGCAGACGATCAAGAGGTCGAGATCGATGCCGACTACGACTTGCATTACGACTACGTCATACGCGCCATCACCGCCCTGACGGGCTACCTAGAGAACGGCCAACGGCATCAGTTGATCGAGAAGATTCGACTAACGCCCCCTAAAGAAAAGGACCCCTGAAAAAGAGAAATAGATCAGGCCCGGGGGTGATGCGTTGCATGAACTTTCTTTAGACGCGACGCATCGACGTGCGTATAGAGTTGCGTCGTAGCAATCGAGGCATGGCCGAGTAGTTCTTGCACTTGTCGCAGATCCGCACCACCGGCAAGCAAGTGCGTGGCGAAACTATGCCGAAGCGAGTGCGGACTAAGTTTTTTTGTGACGCCCGCTCTCGCTGCGGCGATCTTCAACAATTCCCAAATCCGTTCGCGACGCAGTCGAACGCCTCGGGTTGAGAGAAAGAGAAACTCCGACGCCGGATCGCGCCGCCGTGCGAGTTTGGGACGTTCTTTATCGAGATATGCCTCGACGGCACGCTGGGCCGACTTGCCGAAGGGTACCATTCGCTGCTTGTCTCCCTTGCCGTGGCAAAGGCAATAGCGCTCTTCCAGGTGCAAGTCACGCAACCGAAGCCCTGACAATTCGGAAACGCGCGCCCCTGTGGCGTAAAGCATTTCTAGAATCGCCCGATCACGTCGCCAGAGAGGTTCTCCCGTAACGGGAGAAGCGAGCAGACGGTCTACCTGCCGGGCCGAAAGCACGGTCGGCACCTTTTGCCATAACTTTCGGGCGACGAGCAGCGACGCTTGGTTATCGACCAGCACCCCTTCGAGTTGTAGATAACGGAAAAAAACCTTGAGCGAAACGACATGTCGGGCGACGCTCGTCGGTGCCAACCCGGCGTCGGAGAGCCAGGCGGGATACTCCGAAAGATCGCTGATCGTCAAGTTCGGCACCCGTCGCCCCGAGAGCCAGGCGTAGAATCGTCGCAGGTCACGCCGGTAGGCGTCTACCGTGTTGGGCGACAACTGGCATTCACTAGCTAAATAGCGGGTAAACGCCTCCCGCCACTGCGCCGCCTCCTCAGCCCCAGCGGCCCGTTTCGGCTTAACCAATTTTTTGCGACGGTTGGGCATGTTGAGTGGGCAGCTAGGGGGCGGTGGCAGGGGACCCATCTCGTTGGCACGTACGGCCCGCTGCCGTCGGCCCGCTACTTTCCTAGATCGGCTTTCGGCTGGTCTGGGCTGCAAGACGCCGGGCAATTAGGATGGCAGCACTTGGGGAAACTTTGCGGCTTCACAAAACCGCCACCTTTTAGCCAAATCGCCGATGCAAGAGATCATTCTTGAAGAGCCGTACGAGTTCGTTCCGCCGGTGGAGTCGGACTTTTGGTGCTGGTTGCTCCGGTTTCAGTTCAACTCGTACATGCGAAAGAGCTTCGGCGTGACGAGCTTTGAGTGTCGTGGCTTGGAGCGATTCAAAGCTTCGCTCACGGCGGGGGCCGGAATCATTTTGGCCGCCAACCATTCTCGGCTTGCCGATCCGATGGCCGTCGGTTATCTGGCTGGCCAGGCGAAGACCGAACTGTTCACCATGGCAAGCTGGCACCTTTTTATGGAGGGGGCCTACCGGCGCTTTTTAATCCGCCGAATGGGGGCGTTCAGTGTCTATCGTGAAGGAACCGATCGCCAAGCGGTTAACCAAGCGATCGACATTCTGGTCGCCGGGCGTCGGCCTCTGCTGATCTTTCCGGAAGGGGCCGTCTCGCGTCACAACGATTTGATGATGGAGCTAATGGATGGCCCCGGGTTCATCGCTCGCCAAGCGACCAAACGACGCAAGAAAGAGGGCAAGGGCCCCGTCGTGATCCACCCCGTCGCGATTCGCTACTCCTACGACGGCGATCCGATGACGGCCATCCGTGAGGATGTAGAGAAGCTCGAAAGGAGTTTTAGCTGGCAACCCCAATCACAATTGCCCGTTCATAAACGGTTAGCAAAAATTGGCGAAGCGCTGCTCGCCCTCAAAGAGGTGGAGTACCTTGGCGAAGCCAGCCACGGCGATCCGCACCAACGGGCCGAACGCTTGGTTGCCACGATGCTCGACCGCCTCGAAACGAAATGGGATGGCAACCAAAAAAACGATACCGGAAAAAATGGGGATGACGCGTCGCGGGCTTCCCGGGTTGTTAGCCGCGTGAAGCGAATTCGTACGATGATCCTTCCCGACCTTGTCACCAAGAAGGTCACGCAAGAAGAACGAGAGGATCGCTGGCGTGATTTGGCGATTTGCTACTACTTACAACAAATTGCCCACTATCCGCCCGGTTATCTTACCGGCAAAAGCGATCTCCCCGAGCGAGTCATAGAAACGCTCGAACGCATGATCGAAGACTTCCGAGATGAGCTGAGTTACCACGCCCCCATGCACTGCACACTGGTAGTGGGGGAAGCGATTGAGGTCAGCGGCACACGCGACCGCTCTGCCGAGGGTGACCCCGCAATGCGGCAGACGGCTGAGATGCTACAAACGATGCTCGATGACTTGGTCGCTGAGCGACGGGCAAAATTATTGGGCGAATGAGTCGATGGGATAAGAATACCCTAGCCGCAAGCGGAAGCCGCCGGTTTTCGCCCTCGCCACCCCCTCCGCCGGCTTCCGCCTACAGCTAGGATAGGTAACGTCTGTTCTCCGTTCTTACTACGAGCCAACGCTTTGTCAGCCACTCCCACACCCGTCGTTAAACTTTCCGAACTTGCCAACGGCGAGGAGGGCGACTTCTTCTGCCTGCTGGCGGAAAAACAGACGCTCACCACCAAAGAGGGAAAGCCCTATTACCGGGTGACGTTCCGCGACGCGGAGCGGGAGGTGAGCTTTCCGGTTTGGAACGATGCACCATTAGCCGATGTTTGCCGCGATGAATGGACCGTCGGCGAGTTCTACAAACTGCGGGCCCTCTACCGTGAAACCAACTACGGCCCGCAACTTGATATCCGCAAGATACGTCCTACGGAAGAGAGCGACGCAGAGGACGGGTTCTCGCCCGAGATGTGTCGTCCTTCGTCACGGTTCGACGCGGAAGAGATGTTTGCCGACTTGATTGCCCTGGCAGAAGAAGGAATCGACGACGAGCCACTTCGTCGATTGGTGATCGAGATATTTGAGTCGAACAAAGCGGAACTACTCGTTTGGCCTGCCGCGGTGCGAAACCATCACGCCTTTGGTGGCGGTTTTCTTGAGCATGTTCGGCTGGTCTCTCGCCATGCCTACCACTTGGCAACGCAATACGCTGCGTCGTACCCCGACATGAGCCCGCCCCTCAACGTGGGCGTGGCCGTCGCCGGGGCCCTCTTGCATGACATCGGCAAGCTGCGCGAACTGCGCACCACGCCCGGCGGTGCAGAGTACACGGCCTCGGGTTCACTGATAGGCCACATCCTGCAAGGCCGCGACCTCGTCCGCGAAGCGGCCGCCGTGCAAGCCGAAGAGGGCGATCCGGTGGATGAAGAATTATTACTTCGCCTAGAGCATGTGATCGTCAGTCACCAGCGCCTGCCCGAATGGGGTTCGCCCAAGCCGCCGATGACCCCCGAAGCGCTGCTCGTCCATTTCTGCGACGATTGCGATGCAAAGTTCCAAATGATGTTCAACATCCTGGCCGAAGACCCGAATGGCCGCCCCATCACCGGCCGCCGCAATGTGCTGGGCCAGCAATTGTACCGGGGCGGTTTTTGAGTCTATAATAATTCGGAAAGAACCGTTCGCTATTCGCTTTGCCTTTCTTAGATGCACTAGCCCCCCGCACAACTGGGAAGCCGAAACGCCTTTTATTTTGGGACAGGAATGCCTTTGAAATACCCTCACCCTAGTTACCGTACACTGGGCTTGGACGGGCTTTTGTTCGCTTGTCTCTTGAGCGCTGTGACGATTGCTCCTTGGAATTATGCGATTGCGGAAAAAGCACCTCCGCCACTGACGGTGAAAGGTGCCGAGGCGTCAAGCGAATCGGAAATGAAACCCTACGTGGAGATCATTGAGCCAACCGATGCCAGCATCGAGATGGTACCCGTTCATGGGGGATCGTTTCTCATGGGAAGCCCTGCTGCAGAAGCCCCTCGCCAAGAGGATGAGGGCCCACAACATCGGGTCGAAATTGCCCCGTTTTGGATGGGAAAGTACGAAATCACCTGGGATGTTTACAGCATCTGGGGAGAGGTGCTCGATATTCGGCTTCGCAAGATGACGGGAACCAAGTCCAGTCCGCGGGATGAGGTTGCCGATGCGGTCACTCGACCAACGGAGCCCTACACCGACATGAGTTTCGGCATGGGAATGGGGCGCTATCCGGCAATTTGCATGACGCAACATGCTGCCAGGACTTATTGCCGTTGGCTTAGTGCCAAGACAGGACGTTACTATCGACTACCAACCGAAGCCGAATGGGAGTATGCCTGTCGGGCCGGATCGACGACCGCCTATCACTTTGGCGACGATGTGTCGAAGCTGGACGAATTCGCTTGGTACGATTCGAATAGTGACGATGGCTACAGCAAGGTAGGGCTCAAACGGCCCAATGCGTGGGGGCTTTACGACATGCACGGCAATGTGTCGGAGTGGGTACTCGACCAATATACGCTGGGTTTTTATGACGCCTGCTCCGAGAGTACAATCAAAAATCCCCTACTGGTTCCCACAAAACTTTATCCCCGGGTAGTCCGGGGTGGAGGTTGGGATGAAGATGCTCCCATGCTACGAAGTGCAGCACGTAAGAGCTCTAATGAAGACTGGAAAGATCTAGATCCCCAAATCCCCAAAAGCATCTGGTATCATACAGATGCCCTCAGTGTAGGATTTCGGGTCGTCCGCCCACTATTCGAGCCCTCGGAAGAGGAGAAAGCGACGAAGTGGGAGAAAACCGCGCCTGAGCAAAAAGAGGATGAGGTTTCGGTTGACGACTAACGAAATTCTAAGTGGCTCGCTTTCAGACAACTGTTGAGAAACCCTACTACAGTGAGCCGATCTTGAGGGACTTACTGGCCCTTTTAGGATGCGCAGATAAGAGGGTCGTTTGTCTGTAATAACGCTTAGTCCACGAAAATCCATGGACGTCTGAATCTGTTTTTGCCTATTCCTTCCCGTGCCACCTACCACCGACAATTTTCCCATGCCCCCCCAAAAGAAAAAGAGTTCTTCGCGGCGTGATTTTCTCAAGCAAAGCGGACGAGTCGCGGCAGCGACGGCGATTCTAGCAAGCTCGCCTCCCAAAGTTTTTGCCGGTGAAGAC
>JAJRUA010000315.1 GCA_024278035.1 Planctomycetota bacterium
GAAGAAGCCGAACTAGAATTGCTCATCGACGAATCGGCGGCCGATCGCGTTGCGCTTGGCCAATCCGTTCGGGTGTTACTTGAACAAACCCCTGGGCGCATTCTCACGGGCCACGTTACGGCTTTGGGCCGACAAACAGAATCGCTTGCCAATTCGCTGGACGCCAAGGGACATCGCCTGAGAGTTCAATTCGACGCTTCCGTCGTTGATCTAGCCGATCGACCATTGGTACTCAGGGGTACTGGCCGCGCCCGCATCGATTCCGGCTACGCCCCGATCGGTGAGCAACTCTCCGCCGCCTTCTGGCGCACCTTTCGGTTGCCGTAAGTCCGTTGCGGTGCCTTCCGAATTTCTTCGCTAGACGCTCGCTGGTTTTCCTATTTACCGCTTACTGTATCGTTCGGTTTTTCAGCGGGGGGCTAGGAGGTTTCCTTTGCGGAAGGCTTCGGCCATGGCTCGAGGGACTTCGGCTTCGGCAAGGATGACTTCGCCCCGTTTTGCAGCGACCTGGGCCTTCATCTCCTGTTCACGGGCAATCGCGTCGGCACGCCGTTTTTCGGCCATTGCCTGAGCTTTCCGGGTATCGGCTTCCGCCTGATCCGCTTGGAGGCGGGCACCAATGTTCTCGCCAATGTCGATGTCGGCAATGTCGATCGAAACAATCTCAAAAGCGGTATGGGCATCGAGGCCTCGGTCAAGCACCGCCTTAGAAATCTGATCGGGGTTCTCCATCACTTCCAGGTGGTCGGCTGCCGAGCCGATGGCGGTGATGATCCCTTCACCGACGCGGGCGATGATGGTTTCTTCCGTCGCACCGCCGATTAACTGTTTGAGGTTCGTCCGGACGGTCACCCGAGCACGAATTTTCAGCTCCACGCCATTCTTTGCGACGGCACTGAGAGTGGTCTTCGACGATTTATCCGGATCGGGACAGTCGATCACCATCGGATAGACACTGGTCTTCACGGCTTCTAAGACATCGCGACCAGCAAGGTCGATGGCGGCAGCACGGTCGAAATCCAAATCGATATCCGCACGATGGGCGGCGACGATGGCGCTAATGATTCGCGGTACATTGCCCCCCGCCAAGTAATGTGCTTCGAGCCGTTGGGTTGTGATGCCGGTCGTCGGATCGAGGCCGACGCCCGCCTGCTTGGCTTGGATCAGCGCGTCGAGAATCACGTGGGGCTGGACTTGGCGGAGCGACATAAAGACCAACGTGAATGGGCTCACGGGGGCATTGGACATGTAGGCCTGCAACCACATTTTGCCGTAATTGAATCCAAACACCGCCAGCAGGACAAACGCCCCAAGCAGGACCAAAACCAAGAAAATGCTTAAAATGCCCTTTTGGCTAAAATCATTCACTTCAGCGGCTTGGGCGAAGAGCGGCAGGAGGGCAGAAAAGGTAAGCATGATAAGGGGCCAGTGAGGCGTTATTGCGGCTGAGGTTGTCGGGGGTGGGAAGGGTGCCTATCCTACCCCAAGAGGCTCGCTTGAGAAGCTGCCATGGCGTTTTAGACGCTGACCTAGCCGCAGGCGGGAGCCGCGGTTTTTTGCTCCCCACCGCCGGCTTCCGCCTGCGGCTAGGCCATTTCCTAGGGGCTTTGCCGATTTTTTGGCCCCAAAACGGTTGGACTTGCTGGCTTTTTTTGCGAAATTTGGTGATACTTACAGCACGTCCCAGAACCTTCAGGTACCGCGGTCTTTCTCGGGCCTCTGGACACTTCCTGATAGGTTTTGGGACAGGCACTCAGGGGGCCCGTACTTGGTTGGGGCATCTTTGAGAATCGTGCTTCTAACTCTAACGCTCATCAGCGTAAGGAACAGGTATGCGTATCCCAACATCTTCCGCCATTTCTCGGGCCGGTTTCACCCTTGTGGAGCTGCTTGTCGTGATTGCCATCATCGGCACGCTAATAGCCCTCTTGCTGCCGGCGGTGAACGCCGCCCGCGCCACGGCTCGCTCAGCCCAGTGCATGAACAGCCTCAAGCAGGTGGGCACCGGCATGATTAACTACAGCACGCAGAAACAGCGATTCCCCGGTTACGTGCAACCTGTAAGGCGAAGCAATGGAGAGTTCCTTCTGATCGATACGGCGGGGGGCATTGCTAACTCGGACTTCGAGAGCAGTGGCGGAACCGACAGAACCGTTTCGTGGGTTAGTTGGGCCGGCGTCATTGCACCACAACTCGAACGACAAGACATCTACGATGCCATGGTCGATGGAACCGTCAACCATGGCGACCCGCGAGCTGCCATCCGCCCGATCGAGATTCTCATCTGTCCGGCCGATACGGACCTCACGGCATCGCCCGCCAATGCGGGGTTGTCCTACTCCGCCAACGCCGGGGGATGGGATTTTAATGCCGCGGGAGTTTACCTTAGTGCTGCGAGCGACCCCAACACGGGCGACACCAAAGACAACGGCATGTGCCACAATCTTTCGCTCAGCAAAGTCCAGGCCAGCGACGCCCGTGACGGAGCCTCCACAACCATTTTGTTAGCGGAGAACGTTCATAAAGAGATTGAGCCAAGCCCTGGAAACCCAGGCTACACATGGATGGGTGTCCAGAACAACCAGTTTGCTGAACAACAGTTTGGCATTGTTTGGGTCGTCCATTTGCAGCCGATCAATGGGACGACGATCTTGAACACGCAACAAGCATTTAGTGCTGAGGGAAACACCGCCGGTTTTCCGATCGATTCGCCCGCCTACGCCCGTCCGGCAAGTGCCCATCCTTCGGGAGCGTTCAACACGTTTTTCGTCGATGGCCACACGCAAGCGATTGCAGCGGACATTGACTATGATGTCTACCAGCGGTTAATGACCCCCAATGGCCGCGAGTGCGTCGACCCAGCGGATCATACGGCCAACCTTAACCTAGGAGAGCCAATTTTCGATTTCCGTAATCTCGCCCCATTGTCGGAAAGCGATTATTGATTCTCTTTTCTATTTTTCACGCAGAGGGCACGGAGAGAAAGAAAACGAATTAGACGCGGAGGAACGCGGATCAGGCGGATTTTCGCGGATGAAAAATTGTTTCTTAGTTGTTAGAGACAATCTACTGTTCTTCATACATTTAATCCGCGCTTATCCGTTCAATCCGCGTTCCTCCTCGCCTAATTCGTTTCGTTTTTTCTCCGTGTCCTCTGTGATCTCCGTGGTAAACCGTGGCCAAGAAAGATAAAAAATCGAAGAAAGGGGACGACCCCAACGAAAAAACGATCGCTACCAACCGAAAGGCTCGGCATGAGTACGAAGTGCTCGACAAGCTGGAGTGCGGAATTGTGTTGGTGGGGAGCGAAGTGAAGAGCTTGCGCGAAGGGCACATGTCGCTTGATGAAGCCTACGGTCGGGTCGATAAGGGAGAGGTCTGGCTCGTCAACTGCGATATCCAAGAGTACCGCAACGCGACCGTTCTGAACCACGAGCCGAAACGTCGCCGCAAGCTGTTGATGCACCGTCGTGAGATTGCCAAGTTTGCCGATAGGGCGTACGAAAAGAACCTTACTCTCGTGCCGCTCAAAATGTATTTTAAGCAGGGACGAGCGAAGTTGCTGCTCGGACTTTGTCGCGGCAAGAAGACCTACGACAAACGCGAATCGCTCAAACGCAAAGACATGCAGCGCGACATGGACCGAGCCATGCGGCGCGATCGCTAAGAACCCACAGCACCTTGCCCTGAAACGATTGCCGGATGAGGCTCGGCTTTCAACGGCAAAGCTTCAACAGCGAAGCATGTAACCAACCTCTGTTCCGCCTCTTTTACTAAATCGCGAAGCTGTTGTCTTCTGAGCATGTCCGCCACCGTCCGCCACGTGCATTGAGCCAGCCTCGTGAGTTGGTCGTTGTCTGTGCGCCGCTGCGAAGTCGGGTGAACTTGTCACGGATCGCACGGGCGGCGGGCTGTTGTGGGGTGCCGAGAATCCTTACCACGGGCCGACCGATGAAGCTCGCCCCAGAGATTGCTCGTGATGCGACCGAGTCGGTCGAGTTGGTCCATCGCCGTTCGCTTGAGCCGGTCCTCAAGAACTTGCGCAAGGAGGGGTACCACCTCGTTGGCCTGGAGCAGACGACCGATTCGCACGACTTGCATCACTTTTCATTTGACCGACGAACGGCCTTGATCATCGGCAATGAACGGACCGGCCTAACCGACGACGTTTTGGCTTTGTTGGATGCGACGGTCGAAATCCCTGTTTGGGGCCTTCCGCATAGCTACAACGCGGCGACCGCCACCTGTATGGCGTTGTACGAATACTGCCGACAGTTTCCGGACGGGTAAGCGGGTGTTTTGAAAACGAAAAACCGACGCTACGCGTTTCGATGAAAAACGATGGCTTGGCTACGAGCTCAATACCGTTTCCAGTTCCGAGGCCGAGGTAGCAAGCTCTGTAGGCCGAAGATTTTTTCTTTGCATCGCTTCATCAAAATCCTTTTTGGCCTCCCGCTCAGCCTCTGGATTGAACTGTACGGCGAAAGTGAGGAAGGAACAGACCGTGACGAGTCCGCCTAAGATCAACAGAGCAGTGGGCCAATCGAGCGAGCTTTTGAACAAGAACCCAGCGGCAACGGCCCCCGCATTGCCACCGGCACCAACGATCCCAGCGACGGCTCCAAAGGCCTTCTTGTTAACGAAGGGAACGACGGAGAAGGTTGCTCCTTCCGACATTTGTACAAACAGACTGAAGACGATCATGATTGGCAAGGCCGTTGCTAAGACCGTTATTTGCGAAAAAAACATCAGGGCAATGCCTTCGCAAAACAGGACGAAGAACAACCAAGTGACGCGGCCCCGCAGTCCCCACTTACTACCGAAGAAGTCGCCAGAGGCTCCCCCCAAGGTTCGAGCGAAAAGATTCATCAAGCCAAACGAGGCCGCCATCACTCCCGCAGCGGCCAAGCTGAGGCCAAAATAATCGATGAAGTAAAGGGCCGCAATGTTGTTGATCGTCAGTTCAATCCCAAAGCACGAACCGTAGATCAGGAACAGCACCCAAACGCGGTGGTCCCGACAGGCGGCCCAGAACGCTCCGTTCGTTTTCTTCTTGGAAGGAAGTTTGCCAGCGGCGCGTAGTTCTTTGAAGTTGCCTTCCGGCGTGTCTTGCGTCAAACAACCGTAGGCGATGCCGGTTAAAAAACAAACGACACCGGCCACAACCATAGAAGCTCGCCAGCCGAACGCTTCGGTAAACCCGAGCGTCGTGACGAACAGTGCAAAGACGATGGGCATGACCAACTGGGTTACGCCACCCCCGAAGTTACCCCAGCCAGCCGAGGTGGCATTGGCCGTGCCTACCACGTTCGGTGCGAACATGATCGATGTGTGGTACTGCGTAATCACGAACGACGCACCGATCACACCGATCAGCAGTCGAAACAACAAGAACGTCTGGAAATCATGAGCGAGCCCGATTCCCATCACAGGGAACGCCCCCAGAATCAAGAGCCACATGTAGGTCAATCGCGGGCCGAAACGCTCGCATAACCAACCGACGGCGAGGCGTGCGAAGACCGTCGCAGAAACCGAAGCGATGATTGTCCAACCAACCTGCTCTTTCGTTAACGATAGTTCTTCGCGCACGATCGCCATGAGTGGAGCGATGCCGAACCAAGCGAAGAAGCAGAGGAAAAAGGCGAACCACGACATGTGGAAAGCCCGAATCTGTGGCAAGTTGAGACGAAAGAAATTGCCCCAAAGCGAGGTCGCTTTGTTTTGGATTTCCATAATGAAAAATAAGTAGGGGGAGCCGATCCCCGATGCCATCTTCCCGAACTTGTCGCTGCCTTCGAGAGGATGGCACGGGGGGGGAATTGGGCCGGGTGAGGTTTCGTAGGAGGGAAGCGTGTTGGCGGGACCGCCATACGGTGGGATAGACGCTGCCCTTGGGTAGAGCAATGCGTGCGCCGTTTCTCCTAACACCACCAAGGCCTGCCATAAAAGCACGTAATTTCGTGGTATTCGCCGGACATTTTTTCTTGATTCGATCCGGCCTGCCCAACCCGCTTGCAGCGGGTGCCCAATTGGAAGGCAAGGCTTGGCCGGGTCGCTTGCCTGTCGGCATCGCTGGAAAAAATCTTTCTATCTGAATGCCATTCCTGTAAGCCGATGGGAGACGTCCTTCGGAATTATGGTCGCATTGGCATCCTTATTGCTTACGGACTGATAGCGCCGACCTGCGCGCGCTATGCCCGCCTTCCTGAGCCCGTGCAGCGCACGGTTCCTCCCCTCCTTTGCCTCCCCTCCCTCCTTCCCCCCTTTGTTCGCTATGGCGACGGCTGCCGACCTTACCTCGCCGGGCGAAAGCTTTTCGCTGCTGGATTTATTGCTGGATGAGCAACAACAGACGACCGCTGCCGAGCGGTTTTCGCAGCACCATGCCAACGCCGACGGCCCCCTGCTTTCGGGCCACTACCAAGACCTGATCCCTCTCACGAAACCGTTACCAGGAGAACAGTACGCTTTTGAGGTCGATCTTGATGCCTGTTCGGGCTGCAAGGCGTGCGTGGTGGCGTGCCACAACTTGAATGGCTTGGACGAAGGCGAACAATGGCGCAGCGTTGGCCTGCTCCATGGGGGAACGAGCGGTGGTTCAGGGGAACTGCCGATTCTTCAGCACGTCACCACCGCCTGCCATCACTGTATCGATCCCGCCTGTTTGTCGGGATGCCCCGTGATGGCGTACGACAAAGACCCGGAGACCGGCATCGTTCGGCATTTAGACGATCAGTGCATTGGCTGCCAATACTGTATTTTCATGTGTCCTTACGATGTTCCCCAGTACAACGGAGCACGAGGGATCGTCCGGAAATGCGACATGTGCCACGACCGGCTGGCCGTGGACGAAGCGCCGGCGTGCGTCCAATCTTGCCCGAACGGGGCGATTCGTATTCGTACGGTTCGTACTCAAACGGTCGTCGAACAGAGCGAGTCGAATCAATTTCTTCCAGCATCGCCTGAGCCGGGCATTACCTTGCCGACCACTCTTTACAAGTCGAGCAAACCGTTACCTCACAACCTACTGCCGGCCGATTATTATTCAGCGAACCGACAGCATAGCCACATGGCGCTCGTGGTTATGCTGGTGCTAACCCAACTTTCCGTGGGAGCATTCGTTGTGGGACAAGCTTTGGTTTGGGGGCCGTGGGCCGCAGATCCGATGCTGCTTTCAACGATTCGCCCAGCCCAGGCGATTGGCGGGCTTTTGGTCGGCCTCATCGGCATTCATGCGGCCGTGTTCCATCTGGGACGCCCCCTCTATGCCTTCCGTGCCCTGCTCGGGCTTCGTACTTCTTGGCTCAGCCGAGAAATTTTAGTGTTCGGCGTCTTTGCCGGCTTTGCGATGCTGCACTCAGCAGCGGTCTGGTTCGCTACCGATCAGGCGTGGCTCATGCCGATCGCCGATGGATTGAGCTTAATGACCGTGCTCAGTGGTGCGGCGGGTGTTCTCTGCTCAGTAATGATCTACGTCAAAACACGCCGTCCGTTTTGGAGCGTCCACCGAACCGCCGGGCAGTTTTTCTTGACGTCGCTCGTGCTGGGCTTGCCTGTCGCCTTGCTTGTGTCGCTGGCGACTTGTTACTGGTTCCCCGAGCTGACAAGCCACGCCATTTTGGAAAGCTACGGCCAATCGCTCTGTCGCTGGTTGATGGTTGCCGTTTCTACGAAGCTGTTGCTTGAAGCCTCGGTGCTCGGATGGCTTCGGACTCGGCAGTTCACGCCACTCAAGCGGACCGCCCTCTTGCTAACCGGCGAACTGAGCATGACCAACCTGCTTCGCTATTTTTTCGGCGCAATGGGAGGCCTGCTGTTGCCTCTGATACTGCTTTCGAGCCGTGCTACGGCCCCCCATCCCGAAGGCTTTCAGCCGCTGTTCCTTGGGTTCATTGTTGTGCTTATCACTCTGCTATTAGTGATTGGTGAAATGATCGAACGCTATTTGTTCTTCGCCGCTTCTGTCGCGCCGAAAATGCCAGGAGCGCCCTGCACATGAGTCCGCCTACCACAACCGTACCGATACGGGAATCCCTCCGCTCACTCCTCCGGCAATGGAAAGGTCCGCTGACCGACGAACTGGTGCGCGAAGCGGGTAGGTTTGGCCTCGGCCAAGTCCCTGCTGA
>JAJRUA010000316.1 GCA_024278035.1 Planctomycetota bacterium
CGAACCACACGATGGGACGACTCGTGCAAGACGCCGCAGAACATTGCCACACCTTACGAGAACGCAAAATGAAAGTCCGCGAATTACTCGCCTCAACGGCCAAGCCAACAAGTGACCTTACTCAGGGCGCGGACCGTCGCCAGCAATTGCGTGACGCCGTTGAAGGCCAACCCTGGGCGGAGAGCGATTTCCTACGGGCATGTCGATGCGAAAGCGTCAAGCGGACGCCCGTTTGGCTCATGCGCCAGGCGGGCCGCTACATGGCCGAGTACCGCGCTGTCCGTGAAAAGACGGGCTTTCTTGAGTTGTGCAAAAACCCCCAGTTGTGCAGCGAAGTGATGTGTACGGCCGTCGATTTCCTCGGCGTTGATGCGGCAATTATCTTTAGTGATCTCTTGCCAATTCTTGAACCGATGGGCATGGACCTCGAGTTTGCCAAAGGGGACGGGCCGGTGATTCACAATCCGGTGCGTGAGGCGGGCGATGTCGATCGGGTGATCGACTTAGAGAACGTCGATTCGCTCCACTATGTGGTTGAAACCGTTCGGAAAACTCGGGCGGACCTGCCAGAGGGCCTGCCGTTGATCGGTTTTGCCGGTGCGCCTTTTACGCTTGCCAGCTATGCCATCGAAGGGGGCGGAAGCCGAAACTACCTGCACACCAAAACCCTCATGCAGCGCGACGAGGGGGCTTGGGCCGAACTCATGCGCCGGCTTGCTCGGGCGGTGACGCTCTATCTGAACGCTCAAATCGCCGCGGGGGCACAGGCGGTTCAACTGTTCGACAGTTGGGTCGGTTGCCTCGGGCCCGATAATTATCGCCGCTACGTGCTTCCCTACACACAAGAGTTGATCGCAGGGATCGATCCGCGGGCCGTGGTCATCCATTTCGGAGCGGGGAACCCCGAGCTTTTGCCGCTAATTGCGGAAGCGGGGGGCGACGTTATCGGCGTTGATTGGCGTATTCGGCTAAGCGATGCGTGGGATCGGATCGATGCCACTTCGGCAACGGGCCACAGAGCCGTGCAAGGGAACCTTGATCCGCTCACACTACTTGCGGATCGCTCGACGATCGAACAGCGGACAAAAGAACTGCTCGACAGCGTCGCAGGACGGCCAGGGCATATTTTCAATCTGGGCCACGGCATCGTGCCGCAAACTCCGCCCGAAAACGCACGAGCACTCATCGAAGCGGTGCACGCATATCGTTAAAAGGGCGAGCGGCGAGGCGTCAGCCCCCCGATGGCAGAGGTGGCCCTGACGCCATCGGGGGGCTGACACCCCACCGCTCGCCATCCAATGATTGGCTTGCGCGAGAATAGCACTACGCCACGGGGCGGCGAAAATGCTGATAGGCCATCAACACTTCGTACAAATCGGCTGAGATCGTGACTTCGTCTTCCTCAAAATCGCTGAGCCAAGTTCGCTGGCTAAGAATCGCATCGGCCAAGAGGGGCAGCAACACACCCACAGGGGCGGTCACCGATTGGTTGTCGGCAGACATTCGCGCTGCTGGCGCCCGGTCGGCCGTGGCCTCTTCCGGGCCACGATAGATTTTCAGTTGGCCCCGTTTCAGTTGACCCGGGTTCTGTTGACTTAGTCGCATGTTGGCCGTTCCCTCGGCAGGTGAATAGGGTGTTTTGCCGTCCCCTAGTGAGCGAACCGGTAGAGCCCGCTATTGGCTCATCGGCAGGGCTCACCTGCAAAGTTAAGCCGATTGTAACGATTTCCGGAAATCCGCAAATTTCTCCTGCCAGCACGCCATTGCTGGCAAACCAACAAAGCCTGGGCCTTCGCCTTTGGCTAACCGTTAGGAGCGGTTCTCGGATGGCAGTCTACGGCCCCCCGCAGGCCAATTCGTCTTGCTAGCGAGGGGGCAAGCGACCGAAAACGAAACAGACGGCCCCGTGACTTCCGGCGGCTCCGTGGCTTCCTTCGCTCTGCTTCCTACCTTTTCCCTCTGGACCCCCTGAAATCCGACATGTGGCGTTCGATGTTTCTCGCCCTTGGGGCTTACTGCTGTTTGCTTGGCCTTGAGGCCCTTGCCATCCAAAGGGCCGTTCTCAAGCCCCAGGTACGTGGCGGACAGGTCGTCGCGGCTGCACGCAATGTGACCCCCCCTGAATGGGCTCCGTGGAGCCTCCTGGCTGGCGGGACGATCGTGGTGCTCTATTCCTTCACGCTGCCGAAGAAAGTGAAAGAAGGCTAAAAAAACGGCGGTATAGCAGGGGGATTTATTTACCAGCCGCAGGCGGAAGCCGCGGGGAAGCTGGAAAAACCGCGGCTTCCGCCGCGGCTAGCCCTTACTTGAGTCCAACGCAAGCAAAGCGGTAGGCCGACAGATGGGGGGCGCTGAGCGTAGATTTTTACTGTCGCAGGCAGCAATAATTGCTTGTTCTGGAGGGGGGGCGTCGCCTATAGTGAGGGGCTGGCCTCGCCGCTGGGCCTGCCGGGGTCGGGGACGACCCGGCTCTCACAGAACCTTTTTCGGTGTGTGTTGTCCCCATTAGAAACATTGCCTTTCTTTCTACCCATTTCTCCATGTCTACCGCTGCAACTGTTAAAAAAAAGACCAAGAGCGAACTCGCGACGGGGGCTGACATCCTTGTCCAGTCGATTGTGCGCCAAGGTGTCGAAACGATTTTCGCCTACCCGGGCGGTTGCAGCATGCCGCTGCATCAAGCGCTCACCCGTGTGAAGGATAAACTCCGCACCATCTTGCCCCGTCATGAGCAAGGGGGTGGCTTCGCAGCTCAGGGCATCGCCCGTGCGACCGGCACGGTCGGCGTTGTCATGGCGACCAGTGGTCCTGGAGCAACGAACCTTGTCACCGCCATTGCGGATGCCAAGCTCGACAGCGTCCCGCTTGTTTGTATCACGGGCCAAGTTCCGACCGCAGTGATCGGCAGCGACGCGTTTCAGGAAACGCCCATGGTTGAAATCTGCCGGGGCATCACCAAACATCATTACTTGGTCACCGATGTGAACGATGTTGCCCGGGTGATGAAAGAGGCGTTCCTCATCGCCTCGACCGGACGACCGGGCCCCGTGTTGGTTGATATGCCGAAAAACATCCAGCTTGCCCAGTGCGTGCCCGACTACGACTGTGAAGTGAATCTTCCGGGCTACGACCCGGTTAGCCCTAAGGCAAAGCCCGAGGCGATTCGCCAAGCGGCCGCTGCAATCAAACGCGCCAAGCGCCCTGTCATCTACGCCGGCGGTGGCATCATCACTGCCGAAGCCTCGGGCGAGTTGCGAGCGTTTGCCAAAAAGACGGGAATCCCCGTGACGACCACCGTCATGGGCCTCGGCACTTACCCTGGAACCGACGAACTTTCTCTCGACATGCTCGGCATGCACGGATCGGTTTACGCCAACTATGCAGTGGACCAAGCCGACCTGTTGATTGGTCTTGGTGTTCGGTTTGACGACCGCGTAACGGGCAAGCTAGAAGCGTTCTGTAAGCATGGCAAGATCATCCACATTGATATCGACGCGGCGGAGATCAACAAGAACAAGCCGGCGCATATTCCCATGCAGAGCGACCTGAAGTACGCGCTCACGGAGCTCAACAAAATTGTCGAAGCCCCCGAAGATATTTCGGATTGGGTCGTTCAGTGCAAGTCGTGGAAAAAAGAGTTTCCTTTTGCTTACGATGAATCGTTTCCCGGTATCACGCAGCAGCATGCCATCCAAACCCTGTGGCAACTGACGCATAAAAAAGACCCGATCATCACGGTCGGCGTCGGCCAGCACCAAATGTGGGCTGCCCAGTTCTATAAGTTCGACAAGCCGCGCACGTGGCTCAGCTCCAGCGGTCTGGGCACCATGGGCTTCGGCCTGCCGGCGGCGATGGGTGTTCAAGCGGCGTTTCCGGACAAACTGGTCGTCGATATTGATGGCGATGGCTCGTTCCAGATGAATATCCAAGAGCTAAGCACACTGGTTTGCGAGAAACTCCCCGTGAAAGTGTTGCTGCTCAACAACCAGCACCTCGGAATGGTCGTCCAATGGGAAGACCGCTTCATGGCAGGCAATCGGGCCCACACCTACCTCGGCCCTATCGACAAGCCAGAGTGGTCGGGTGAAGGCGATGGCATCGGCGAGCTTGACCAAGCGAATCGCTACGCCGACTTCGTCGCGATTGCGAAGGGGTACGGCTGTGGAGCTGCCTACGTCGAGAAGAAAGCCGACCTCGAAGCGGCGATCGAAGAAATGATCGCCTACGACGGCCCCTACATCCTGGACGTCGCCGTCCCCTACCAAGAGCACGTCCTGCCGATGATCCCCGGCGGAGGAACGGTGAAGGATATTATCACGAAGTAGCCGAGGGAGCGGTCAGCTACGTGTGAGCCGGGGCGTCCTCGACCCCGGCGTGCTTCGTGCTCCCCCCTCGCCTCACTCTTTCGGGTACGCATCGTCCCATTCTCTGACGTGGGGATCGCCCAGCTTGCCGACGCTTTTGGCGACGAGCATTGCCACTGTTGCGTCGCCCGTGACGTTGGCGATCGTTCGGCACATGTCGAGCACCCGATCGACGGCAAAGATAAGAGCGATTCCTTCTTCGGGGACGCCGATCGTTCCCAGCACGATCACCAGCATCACGATTCCCGCACTAGGGACCGCCGCCGTGCCAATCGAAGCTAAGGTGGCCGTAAGAACAATCGCCAGTTGGTCGTAGAGCGTTAGGTCCATGCCAAAGGCTTGGGCAATAAAGACGGCAGCCACCGATTGGTAAAGACTCGTTCCATCCATGTTGATGGTCGCTCCGATCGGTAGGACAAAGCTCGCTACTTCTTCATCAACGCCAAGGTGCTCTTCGACGCGTTCCATGGTGACTGGCAGTGTCGCCGCAGAGCTGCTGGTGCTGAACGCCAATAACTGTGCCGGCGCAATGCCTCGGAAAAACGAAAAGTAACTTCGTCCCGTCCCCCAGACGACGAGCATCGGATAAAAACCAAGAATTAGAATGGCAAGCCCTGCTACGACACAAAAACTGTAGAGAAGCAGTGCCCGAAAGACATCCCAAGAAGGGGTCTCCGCTACGAGCGCTGCCAACAAAGCGAACACACCGAACGGTGCGGCAAGCATGATGAGATCGATCAGCTTGAGAATCACTTCGTTGAGGCCATCGAAAAACGCCTTCACAGGGGCCGCCTTGTCGTCCGGCGTAAGGATGAGTCCCACGCCAAACAGAATCACAAAAAAGATGACTTGCAGCATGTTGCCATTGCCGCTTGCCGCTGCAAACAGATTGCTTGGCACGAGATCAATCAGCGGCTGCAAAGGCCCCTGGGCTTTGGTTTCGGCAGCCAGGGCGATTTTTCCCGCGGCGTCACCGCTGTAAGCCTCTGCCAGTTGCAAACGGACCGTCTCGTCGATCACGTTGCCCGGCTGGACGATGTTGACGATCACGAGCCCCAGCGTTACCGCCACCACGGTCGTGCACAGATAGAGGGCAACCGTCCGGCCCCCCATCGACGAGAGCTTCGACAAGTCACGCATA
>JAJRUA010000317.1 GCA_024278035.1 Planctomycetota bacterium
ATACTCGCCGCTCGTCTCCGCCGAGCCGTCGCTGCTCGAGTCGTGCAATCTGCTGGCCGGCCAATTTCGTCTCTCCACAAGAAATTAATTGTTTGACTCGCTCAAGCCCTCGACGCGTATGAGCATCTCGTAACGCAGTCCCCCGATCGTCACACCCTCCAAGACGGCTCGCCTGCTGAAGGTCGCGCCAACCTGCGGAGCTCTCGCCCTGTTCCATCCGCTGCTGGGCCCGCTCAACAAGATGCGACGCCACTTCATGAGACAGCCGTCGGGCAGGCAAAAAATCGCGCACCGATTCCTGCCCCAGTAGTGCCGAGGCTTCGTCCCAACGCCCTTCTTTCAGAGCGACCTGAGCCTCGCGAATTTTCAATCGCCAAGAAGGGAACATAAGAAGCCAGGGGGAATGACGGATTTAGAATGACGAATGACCAATTCTTTAGATCTGGGGCGAACCCGCCCCAGATCTAGAATCACATAAAGCCGAACTATTCTTCGGTATAGCTGGCCACGGCCAACGTCGCTTCTTCGACGCTACCGAAATACTCGGCTACCTGCTCGGTGATGTCTTCCATGCCTGGACTGTCCAGAGGAATCTCGTCATGAAAATTCGTGTCTGCGTTGGCCAGCTTCGACGCAACATCAAGCTTCGCCCGAATATCTGCCATCAAGCCTTTGGCACGAGCCAACTGGCTATCGTCAAACTGTAGGTCGCTGGAAGCTTGCGCTACCTCGACTAACTTTAGTTTCGCTTCAAGATTCTCAACTTCAACAAGCATCTGACGTTGTGAACTCATCATCGTTGCCAACTTTTGGCGAGCCGCATCAAGATTCCGCTGTCGCGCATCACGCATGTCGCGAAGGCTAGCCATCGTGGCGTCGGTTGTTTTGAACCGCATAAAACGTCGGGACAAATCTTGTTTAACTTCGCTAGAACTATATCGACGGCCAGCGTAGCGGAAAACCGATTTACCTGTCTGCAAATCGGACTGCAATCGCATGATCTCCGATTTGTCTTTCTCTGCTCTTTCTTCCGAGACACTAATACGATTGTCGAGATTTTCGACTTCGACTTCTTCCTTAGCAATCACATGCATCGAACGACGGACTTCAGGCTCCAAATCGCGAACCATCCGTCGAGCACGATCGATTTGAAACTCAAGCGGAATACTATTCTCAACCGTATCAGAGACTCGCTCGCACGAAGTGGTGAGGTAACTCATCGCGTTACTGCCAAACAGCATGCCCGCGACGAGCGTCACAGCTAGAACACTTACTATCAGTTTCTTAAACATGGCTTACGCCCTCCAAAAACAGGACAAATCGGCCGGCACCGTGTCCGAACCTCAAAAATTTGCAAAAAAGCCCCTCAAAAACCCTTTCCTGGCAATTCGGCTTCAGGTCGAGAACGCTTTCATCAGAGAATTCGCCAACAACTGGGCCATCTTGGCAAACTTGAAGAAAAATAATTGTTCCGCAGCCAGATCGAACCGAAGAAGACCTTCTTACGTAGAGCTGTGGGACTCTACCGCCCCGGTTGACGAAAAACCGAAATAGGGCTCTGCTAGGCGCCCAAACGCCTAGAAAACGGCGGTTAACTCCGTCCTGTAACCCACACCCTGCCACCCACCTCCCCCGAGGGAATCCTATGTCTCGCCTAGTCTGCCTACTTAGCCTCGCCTCAGCCACCCTCTCGCTTGCCTTTCTCTCCGGCTGCGGCCAATCGGCTAGCGGCGTCGATCCCGCTCTACTAGCCAAACACCGAGCCCGCCTCACCCTGACCGAAGAGCCTAGCGGAGCCCAAGTCGTCCCCGAAATCCGCAACGCCCTGCTCGGCATCAGTGACGATCATGAAGACCATGATCACGAAGGGCACGAGGATCACGACGGCCACGATCACGGCGACGGCGACCATGCCGAGCACGATTCTGACGCAAACGATGATGACGCAAACGATGATGACGCAAACGAGGTAGCTGAGAGCCACGATGAAAATGAGGCCGACGCGGAGGAGCATGACGGCGAGGAAGACGACAACGACGACTCCGATCACGAAGAACACGCCGAACACGATCACGAAGAACACGACCATGCCCACCACGATGAAGAACACGCCCATGATGACGACCACGAGGGGCATGACCATGAACATGCTCCTGTCGTAAAAGCAACCGAGCCGATGGAGGTCGTCTTAGTCGGTCAAATCGGAGGGCTCACAAATCCTTGGAAAGAGACCCAGCCCGATTTTCCTTTCTCCCGCAATCAAGCCGCCTTCTTCCTGGCCGACCCGCAGTCGGTTACCGAAAACGCCGAGAGCGGCCACCAACACGCCCCCGGCGAAGAGTGTGCCTTCTGTGCCGCCCATGCTGCCGATAGTTCCTCGATGCTCGCAATGGTCCGCTTTCTTGACGAAAACGGCAATGTCTTGCGAATGGACGTCCGCGAATTGTTCGGGGTCAAAGAAACCGACACCGTCGTCGTGCAAGGCACGGCCCGTGTAATCGAAGGCGGCATGATGGTCGTCGAAGCCACAGGGCTCTACGTTCGCCGATAGACTCGCTTCTTTTGCATCAATTCTTTCACTGTAACCATGGACCAAATGATGTCTCGCTCTCGATGCCCCTACTTTATCTTGCTCGCTCTCCTTGCCTTAACAATGGCATCTTCGTCCGCATCCGCCGCAAGCGGTACAAAACGGACGAAACTAAAGATGGCTCCCAACGAGACCGCGATCTATGTTGCCAACTTACACTGCAAAAGTTGTACAAAGAAAATTTCCCGCAAGCTCTACGCAGTGAAAGGCGTGGTTAAAGTACGCACCGACTTAAAAGCCAACGTAGCGATCGTTACCCCGCAGAAAAAGAAAAAACTCGATCCCCTGGCCCTTTGGTCAGCAGCCGCGGCCTCGGGTTTTCCTGCCATCAAGCTGGTTGGCCCTGCAGGAACCTATCTACCCAACCCTGAAACAAAGGCTGCCGTAAAGCAGGCCAATCCAACGGCAAACTAATCGCACATTACGAAAAACGCGATCCTTCTGCATTGCTCAGAAAGCCCGGGGATGGTAATCCCCGGGCTTGTCGCGCCAAACCCAGGGTCCTCGTGCCGTTAGAGATTGTCCAGGTGCTTGCGTAGCGCCCCGATAATTCGTTGGGCGGCCCTGCCATCGCCATAGGGGTTCGACGCCTCAGACATCGCCTGATACGCCGA
>JAJRUA010000318.1 GCA_024278035.1 Planctomycetota bacterium
CACGATCAACGGACGCCTAGCTAAAAGAAGAGGCGGTTAGGGCTCTTGTTCCCAGCTACCTCTTCTTTATCAGCGTTCGCTTTGCGTGAAATATGGGCAACTCTTTACGAGTTCAGAAAAATCCGATCTTTCCTATTATTCTTGTAGTCGTTTCTCTCACTCGGCGACTAACCTTTGACCTCACTGACGCGTCTCGAAGGTCTTTTACTGTTGGCTTCGAACAACCCTCGCTCCGCAGGGCTAGGTCGTGGCCGATTTTCCCTTTTACGCATGAGATGAGGATTCCCCTATGAAAAGCCCCTTGAAAATGAGTTATCTACTGACGGCCTTGGTTTCGCTAGGCCTTGCTTCCACTGCTTCGGCACTTGAAGTCATTGTGACTGTCGAGAACATTGCTCCCAGCAATGGGGTGGCAATTACGCCTGTCTGGGTCGGTTTCCAGAGCGGCAACTTTGACACCTACAACAGCGGCCTAGCAGCTCTGCCGGGGCTTGAGCGGGTGGCCGAAGATGGCAACACGAGTGTTGTGAGTTCACAATTCTTGGATTTTGATGCGGTCGATGGTGGCTACACCTACGTCGATAACTCCGGTGTACCGACCAGTGCCTTGGTCCGAACGGGTGACCTGAGCGATCAGAATCGAGTGGATGGTACACTCGCAAGTCCTTCCGGCCCGCCTCCGATCGCTCCTGGGCAATCGGTTAGCCAGCAGTTTACTATCCAAACCGATGGCTCGAACCGTTACTTTTCTTACCTGACGATGGTCGTTCCGACGAACGATTTCTTCCTAGCCAACGGGGATCCGCTTGCTCGCGATCTCTCCTCTTTGTACGACGGCGTTGGCGAGATCAGCTTTCTTATTGGTGCCCCCGGCACGGTAAACGATGCGGGGACCGAAGAAGAAGATTTTGCGTTCTCGGCAGCCAACGGCTTGTTCCCAGGACGTGGTTTGCCCGCAGGACAGGGTGGACCCGACCAGGGGCCAGCCGATGCAACGTCCGTAATTCAGAGTGTCATGGGCGACCCGTTCGCTGGGTTCTTGAACTCAGCAGGCGTGGACCTAACCGGCCTGAACTTCAACAATTACAACACGGGCGGCATCGCACGGATCACCATCACGGCGATTCCTGAGCCGGGTACCGTCGTTCTGTTGATGGCCGGCCTATTGGCATTGGGCTCAACTAGGAGAAGCTAATTGCCTGAAAAAACAAGACCGCAGCGAGAAGGGGCACTTTTTCGTTGTTTCCACGGGTGCGGCGTCGATTTTCAGGATCGGCGCCGCACCTTTTTTTTTCGATTTTCGTAACCGTCCACAGCTTCCAGTAAAGAGGAACCGGGCCTCCCGCTGGTCAGCCTGGCGCTCGGCTCGCGCAGGACTCCATGAGCCAGCCCAAACTACTTTTACTTCAGCAATTGCTTTACGCTTTTAATCACGTAAACGGCCGGCGCTGACGCCGACGGCTCGCCCACATGATTTACATTGGCGTGAAATCCGTCCCCGGTTTGAGATCAAGCACGAATGCGGCTAGCAAGTCGGCGGCGGCGTCCAGGTCGTCGAGCGAAACCACCTCGACCGCGCTGTGCATGTACCGATTAGGGATGCTGACGAGCCCCGTTGCGACGCCTGCCCTGGTTAGCTGGAGAGCGTTGCCGTCGTTCGAGGCTCCGCGGCCAAGGGCCCCCCATTGCATGGGCAGATCGCCGCTCGTGCCGGCGGCTTTGAGCCGGTCGAAGACAATCGGATTGACGTTCGGGCCACGATAAAGGACCGGACCCGCGCCGAGTTTGATGTCCGACTCTTGGGCTTTGCTAATCGTCGGGCAGTCGGTGGCGTGGGTTACGTCCACGGCGATGCCGACGTGGGGATCGACGCCGTAGGCGCTTGTTCTGGCACCTCGCAGACCGATCTCTTCTTGCACGGTGGCAACGGCAAAGAGGCCTACATCGAGGCCCCCCCGTTCTTTGGCCCGGCGTGCCCCCTCAAAGCAGACCCAGAGGCCCGTCTTGTTATCCATGCCGGGCGAGTTCGCCCGGTTGTTACGCATCTCTTGGTAGCCAAGTTCAAGCGTCACAGCGTCACCGATCTGAACTACCTGGGCCGCTTCGTCTTTGTCCTTCGCCCCAATGTCAAGCCACAGGTCTTTTTGCTTGACGGCTTGCTTACGCTCGTCGGGCTCCAGCAGATGAATCGCCTTGCGTGCGATGACAGCAAGAATGGGGCCACCGGCGGTGTGGATGGTCATCCGCTGGCCTATGAGCTGCTGCGGATCCCAGCCGCCGATCGGGTTGGAATAAATAAAACCGTTGTCGTCGATGTAGGTGACGATGAGCCCAATTTGGTCGGCGTGGCCCGCGAAAAGAACCCGCAACTCAGCGTCCGGGTTGCAGGCGGCAATGACGTTGCCGTGAACATCGGTCCGAATATCGTCCGCAAAACCAGCAGCGTACTCCCGCACCAATCGCTGGACCGGCTGTTCGTAGCCCGAGGGGCTCGGGGTTTCCAGGATGGCTTGTAGGAACTTTTTGGGGGCAGCGTCCATGTCGGTCCGTAGTGCTGAGAGGGGTGGGGATGAGCCGTGATTCTAACAAAGGCCGTGGCAGCGGTCAGCGGTCGCTCGATCGCTTACAGCTAGCATCCGATCGCTGAACGTTGCCACTCCCCCCCTTAAACTACGTCGACTTTGCCGATTTTTCTCATCCTGCGGGCCGGGGCATCCGATCGAACAGAACGAGACGGCGTTGTTAAACCGGTGCCGGCTCGTCACTTTCCTGATACCGGCGATAGCAAGGAATTGCTAGCCACGTTCGCATGATGCAACTCCCCAAGGAGGGGACACGAAGAACGATGACCAATCGACTCTCTTTATTGGCTCTCACGGCTGTGCTTATCACCGGGTTCACGGGTTGCGCGGTTGGCCGCTATGGCGGCGGATGTGGAGGTGGAGGTGGCCTTTGTGGCGCCGACATCGGTTGTGGTGTTGAGGCGTGCGAAGAACCCTCGTGCGGCGTCGGTGGCTGCGGCGATAGTTGCGGCGGCTGTTCGATGGCGGGTCAGCAGTGGTGCGGCGACGGCAGTTGCGAAGGCCTAAAGTTCAACGTCTGTACGGGATCCGATGGTTGCGGCGGAGGTTGTGAACCCGGCTGTGGCGCTGAGCCATCTTGCGGCGTTGGTGGTTGTGGCGACAGTTGCGGCGGAAGCTGTGGCGGCGGATGTTGCCTAAGTCGCCTCGGGTCGGGCCTTGGTTTTGGGCTTGGGTGTATCGGTAGCGAGCTACGCAGCTTGTGCCGACCGATCTTTGGTTGCGGTGGCGGCTGTGGTGGCTGCGACAGCGAACTCTACTGGAACGAGTGGCACAACGACCCACCTCGCTGTAGCGATCCGTGCGACAACTGTGGCAACTGGATCGGCCCCACCGCCAGCGCCCACCGGGCACCCTACGATCACGAATTCGCCCCGAGACGCATCTCCAACGCCCCCGTCAAACGAATCGTCCGCTGAACCGGCGGGGTAGTTTTTAGCCGCAGGCGGAAGCCGGCGGTTTTTGTTGACG
>JAJRUA010000319.1 GCA_024278035.1 Planctomycetota bacterium
CTGTGGAGTTGCCGATAGCTGCTGCGAGCCTTCCTGTGGTTGCGCTGGCTGAGCAAGCTTAGCAATAGCGAATGGGGCCTTGAGCCCCAAGACGTAAGCAAAACCAACGACCCTCTGCCACCTCGGCAGAGGGTCGTTTTTTTATGCTATTACAGAATGTGATGGCCTTGTCGAACAATTCCCTTAAAGCGTTTTTTTTGACAGGATAAAACAGGATAAAACAGGATGGACGGGATCAGCCGATCGAGGGTCTCTGTTTTCGTAGCCGTTCACGGCTCTGAAGAAGTGAACCACGACGACACAACGGCCACGACGTAAAAGTCTTGCTGTGTTTGTTGAGTTCGTCGTGTCGTTGTGGTTGATTTTTTGCTTATCCTTTCGCATTGTTTCGTAGTTTCAAGCTGCTTCGGTCGTAAGCGGTTACCTATCTTTCTTCAAAACTCTTCTCCTGAAAATCCTATCAATAAATTCTTTCCAAATGGATTAGCCAACAAGGCCGAATGCTATTACCGAGACGTCGCTTTTTCTTCCATTGGCCTGTTTCCCAATGTTTATCACACAAGCTAGACAATCTAACGGCGCTCAACGATAATCCCTCTATTGCAGCCGAGCACGCATGCCGAGTGCGGCCTCTTTTTTTTGGAACAGAGCGAGGCAGTATGATGAGCGAGAAGCTAAAGAGAGCGTCGTTTTTTCGATCAGGAAAGCTATTTGCGTTCGGGGCGTTGCTGTTCGTTTTTGTGATGTCTACGTTGCACGCCCAGCAACAGGAGAGAACCCTTCCGTCCGAGCAGGAGACGAGCCAACCTCGTGTGTCTAGCGACTTGCCGCTAGGTTCTTCACTTGGAAACTCTGGCGGGGCCGCTCAAGCCGATTTTGATTCGCTTATCGACCTAATCCAATCGACCGTCGATGCTGATTCCTGGGCTGATAACGGGACGGGCGAAGGGCAGATTTTGCCGTTCGACGTCAACGGCGTCTACGCCGACCCTCAGGGAACCTTGCGATTTTCTCCCCAGGACGTTAGCCAAGCTGCAGTTCGTAAGGCCCTTCCGGCTAAAAAACAAAAAATAGACAAGAACACTCGTAGCAGCTCACCCCTACGTTACGTTTCGCTAAGACGCTTAGAAGCTGCGATTGCCGCGCGGCAACGGCAACATTTGCCGCTCACAGAAGAGATGCTAACTCTCGCCGGACTGCAACGCATCCAGTATCTGATGCTCTATCCAGAAACCGAAGATCTCGTACTCGCCGGGCCAGCGGGAGATTGGCAAGTGGAGCCCGACGGCCGAATTGTCGCGGTCGAAACGGGGTTGCCGGTTGTTAGGCTTGACGATTTGTTAACGCTATGGCGGCGTCGGCAAGTTCACAAAACCTCGGCCTTCGGTTGCTCAATTTCACCGCGGCAAACAGGGCTAGCGAAAACACAAGCCTACCTGCGAGAAACCAATTCTCAACCGATCGATTCAAGGCATCGCCCTGCTTGGCTTACTGGGCTGCGCAAGAGTCTTGGCCAACAAGAGGTTGATTTTTTTGGCATGGCCGCCAACTCGCACGTTGCGAGAGTTTTGCTGGTAGCCGACTACCACATGAAATTGATTGGCATGGGACTCGCCGACTCGGTAGACGGGGTTGCTAGTTATCTCGACACCGTTCAGTTAGACAAAAACGGAAGCCCTCCGCCGATGGCCATTTTGCGATGGTGGTTTGCGATGAACTACAAACCTGTAGAAACCGATGCCGAGCGGACTCTCTTTCGCTTGAGAGGGCAGGGCGTCAAAGTTTTGAGCGAGAATGAGCTGCTCGCAGAACAGGGTCGCCGGGTGCCGACAGGACAATCGAATGAATTGAATCGCCGCTTTGCTTCGTCTTTTACGTCGGAATTCGAGGCGATTTGTCTGCGATACCCGCTCTACGGTGAGCTACGTAATGTTTTCGACCTCTCGATGGTCATTGCGATTATCGAGCGAGAAGGGCTCGCCGAACGGATTGGCTGGTTGCCGAGAGGGTTTGCCGACAGCCGTCAATTGAGATTGCCAACCGAAAAAGTTCCCCGCGTGGTCGAAACAGTTCTCAACCATCGGGTAATCAAGGGCCGGCACATCGTGGCAGGAATCAGCGGCGGCGTCTGGCTCGATACCGAGAAGTCGCTCGCGGTACGCAAGGCAAAAGATACGGCCATGTTGCAAGTGAAAAAGCAACTGCCCGAGACAGCCGAAGGGAACGGCGGAAACCTCTGGTGGTGGGATTAGTGCGTGTCGCACGGACGTGCTCCGGTCACCGCACTGGCATTTTAGCGTCCAACCGTGCTATGAGCGGAACACCCGCCTGGGAATTGCTCGAAGTGCGACATTTCAAAATCCTCAGCGGACGGACAAGCCCAGGGTTTGCAATCCTTGGGCTTCCTTATTGTCGTCGAGCGGTTGGCCATCAGGCAGGCAAAGTCATGGAGGCTCGAATTGGCGAGGAATCTCTTGGCGTCCTTGCTATGCTACTAAAAAAATCGACTTTGCAGTTCGCCTGCCTGGCCAAAAAAGACCTTCGCATTGCCACCCCCAAAATGCGATAATTCACCTCCCAATCATTTCGCTTTCCGACTTCCAAATTCGCACTCAATTTTGTCCCATTTGAGGTGCCCGAAAATCCTAAATCGAGCCCATTTTGTCCCATGACCGAGGAGAAAAACCCTAGGATTCGAGAAGCAAACAAGTATCGTACGGGACAAAATCCCCGAATTTTGTCCCAAAACATGGGACCCCTACAAATGGGACAAAAACCCAATCGGGGGGCAAGAACAAAGAAACTAGAGGTTAGAAAACCAACGCCCAGCAACAAAAGCAACTGGCAAAAAAACCGGTGGCCCCGATTTAACAGATCGCCGAAGCAGCCCCCTACATCTCTGCCCCGCGCCCCGCTATACTGCCAGAATAATGCCAGCGCATAAAAAAAGAGGGTTCTTGTTCGCCGGACCAAGAACCCTCAAATTCTAAGGCTGACCAACCAATTGCTTGGTCGGAGACCCACAGCCTACAAGCAACTATCGGAAGAAAACCGTAAAATAATAATGGCTTAAGAGGCGAAAGGCGAGAGGTTGGAGGGTAGCTGCTGCCATCAGCCAAACTTTTCGTCACAACCCTCTTTTTCCTACCCCCCCACCTCTCACCCCCCCACCTCTCTCATGCAACCAACTGCAAAGCTCGCCCTCGAAGATGGCACGGTCTACACGGGCGTTTCGATTGGGGTCGAGGGCGAAGTCGACGGCGAAGTCTGTTTCAACACCTCGATGACCGGCTACCAGGAGATCCTCACCGATCCCAGCTACCGTGGCCAAATCGTGACCATGACGTACCCGCAAATCGGCAACTACGGCATCAACGAAGACGACCTCGAAAGCAGCAGCCCCCATCTGGCCGGCTTCATTGTCCGCGAACATAGCCGGGTGACCAGCAATTTTCGATCGGAGACTTCGCTCGGCGAGTTCCTCAAAGAATGGGGCGTCGTCGCGATCGAATCGATCGACACCCGGGCACTGGTGCGGCGTATCCGTTCCGCTGGCGCCCTGCGAGGCGTCATCTCGACCCAAGACCTCGACGACGCCAGCCTCGTCGCCAAAGCCAAGGCGAGCCCCGGACTCGTTGGTCGCGACCTCGTCCGCGAAGTCCTCCCCGAGATGCCCTGCGACTGGCGCGAGTCGGTCAGCAAGTGGACGCATCTCGATGGGGCAAGCAGAAAGGGCAAAGCGGAAGGGGAGGGTGCGCATGTCGTGGCGCTGGATTTTGGGATGAAGTGGAATATTCCTCGGCATCTTTACGATCAAGGATGCCAGGTCACGGTGCTGCCCGGCACTGCGACCGCCGAAGAAGTTCTCGCCCAACAGCCCGACGGCGTTTTTCTTTCCAACGGTCCCGGCGATCCCGAGCCGCTCGACTATGCGATCAACACGATTCGTGAGCTGCTCGGCAAGCAGCCAATTTTTGGCATCTGCCTCGGCCACCAACTGCTATCGCTTGCTTGCGGAGCCAAAACCTTCAAAATGAAATTTGGCCATCGCGGCGCCAATCAGCCGGTCCAACAGCTCGAAACCGGCTCGGTCGAAATCACGTCGCAAAACCACGGTTTTGCCGTCGACGAAGACTCGCTCCCCAGCCATCTCGAAGTCACCCACCGCAGCCTCAACGACCAAACCATCGAAGGCTTCCGCCACCGCGACTTCCCCGCCTTCAGCGTCCAGTACCACCCCGAAGCCTCCGCCGGCCCCCACGACAGCCACTACCTCTTCAAGCAGTTTATCGAGATGCTTGGCGTCAAATGCTAGCACCTCGCTTCTGCTCTCTCGGATGGAGCTTTGTTTTGGTATCCTCCGCCGCCCAAATTGCGCGCGTACCAATCCTCCTGGCCGCGATTCCTCCGATACTCGAACTCCCTGTCCACTATGCTCAAAGCGCTCGAACTCAACGGCTTTAAGAGCTTTGCAGACCGAACGCGGTTCGAGTTCCCCACCGGCATTACCGCGGTCGTCGGACCCAACGGCTCAGGCAAGTCGAACATTGTCGACGCGATCAAATGGGTACTCGGCACCCAAAGCGCCAAAGCACTTCGCGGCAAGGAGATGACCGACGTCATCTTTAGCGGTGCTCAGGGCCGTGGGCAGACCAACGCGGCAGAAGTCACGTTGATTTTCGACAACACCGAGGGCGTCCTCGACGTTGACGCCGAAGAAGTGCAAATCTCACGTCGCGTTTACCGCAGCGGCGAAGGCGAATATCTCATTAATCGCCAGCCCTGCCGTCTTCGCGATATCCGCGAAGTGTTTGCTGGCACCGGCGTCTCGACCGGCTCCTATAGCATCATCGAACAAGGCAAAGTCGACGCCCTGCTTCAGTCGTCTCCTCGCGAGCGACGTTTGATGTTCGAGGAAGCCGCAGGCGTGAGTCGATTCAAATTGAAACGCCAAGAGGCCGACCGTCGCCTCCAACGTGTCGATCAAAATCTGTTACGACTCTCCGACATTGTCGACGAACTCGACTCACGACTTCGCAGCGTACGCTCCCAAGCCGGCCGCGCTCGCAAGTACAAAGAACAAGCCGATCGCCTCAAAGAGCTACGTATTCAAGTAGGCCTTGCCGACTGGCTTGAGCAAACCGCTAGGCTCGAACACTTCGATCGGCAGGCAACGAACCAGCGCCAGGCCAGCGAAGAAATGCAGGAACTGCTAGCCGGCAGCGACCAAAAGCTGAGTCTGCTCGAAGAGTCGATCGACCAGCTGCAAGATCAAACCCACGATATCGTCAATCGAGTCACCATCGCCCGCGAGCAAATTGCTCAATTCGAGTCGACTCGCCGAAGCCAACTGGCCCGTAGCGACGAGCTGCGACAAGAATCGCAGCGGATGCAGCAGCAGTTGCTCACAATGACCTCGCGTGCCGGCAATGCCCAACAACTTGTCGCAGAGACCTCAGCTGAGTTTCAAACTGCCCAACAGCAATTTGACGAATCGAGCCGTCAGGTCCA
>JAJRUA010000320.1 GCA_024278035.1 Planctomycetota bacterium
ATTCGGCGTTCGAGATAGTTGGTTAGGTTTTTGCTCAGATTGACTTGGGGCTTTGCCGCAGAGTCGACGGCAAGGTGGATTTGGATGTGGTAATTGGCAAATCCCCACTGCCGCTCGTCTGCCGCGTTTGCGCTACTCGGTAGGCAGAAGGCAAAAGTTAGAAGCATTGCAAGGGTATTCCCTAGCGGAATGCGGCAGGGAAATGGGGGAGCTGAACGGTTCATCATCTATTTGCTCGCTCCCAAAAATATGGACTTCCAAGAGGCAACGTCCTGGTAGATCGTCACCGGTGCAGAGCGAATTCCTTGCAGCGTTTTTCGGTGGGCAAAAAAGTTGACGGTTTGCCAAAGCGGTACGACTGGCAAGTCGTAGTAAGCAACTTCGTGGACGTGCTGTAACCGCGTACGAGCTTCTTTCCAATTTCGGGCATGATCTACCGAGGCAAGCGCAAGGCTCATCGCCGGGCTGCAACTGCCGGCTGGCCCGTTTGGGCCGAGTAACCGGCGAAGATCGACCAAGGGCTCCCAGAGCGGAAACTCGGTGTATTTGAGATCGTAGTCGACTGGCTCGGCATCGGCGTAACGAGAAAGCTCAAGTAAATCGATAGGGATACCAATCGCATCGAGTTGGAGTTTGATCGTTTGACACGCAGCCCGCGCAAGTGGATCGGGAGGGTGAGCAAGGACAAGGGGGGCGACCTCTCCAGCGGTAGGTTGACCGTCCTTGGGCGTCTCTTCGTCGTTTTTATTTTCATCCGACTTTGAGAGCGAGCTGCGGGCAACGGTGGCCAGCACGGCTGCGAGGCGGGGTTCGTAGGGACGCGGCTTGATCGATCGGTTGTAGGCATAACCGAGCGGATCGCTTAGCGAAACGCCTGCGGGCAGAGGGCCACTAAGGATCTGAAATCCAGGGCGGACTTCTCCTCCGAGTAGTATGTCCTTCAGAATCTGAGGGCGATTGATGCCGTAACAAAGTGCGCGACGAAACTCGCGTCGCCGCATCAAGGGCTTGGAATAATTTGGCACAAGGACATGAATCGTGGGGAGCCGGTAGGCCCCGACAACAACTCCCTTGATTTGACGGATACGGTCGATTTGCCAGGGGGCGATTCGCTCGAGGACATCGACGTTGCCACGCGACAGGGCTGTGATCGCTGCTTCTTCGCTGACAAAAATTTGCTCGACGATTGAAGGAGAAGACTCGTGGTTGCCAGAGCGGTTGGGCTGTTCGTATCTTAGGACCTCTCGGCTGGCTTCGTCTGCAGCCACCCGGTAAGTTCCGGTAAAAGAGTCGTTTGAGGTGACGTTTCGCAGGGGAAACTGAAGTAAAGCCTCGGGTCTTACATGGGGCCGAAGCCAATGCAGGCGGATTTCGTTTCCGTTACTGATTGCCGTATCTTGCAACAAACCAGCAAACTCTTCACGAAAGTCGGGGCTGGAGAAACTGGCGTTCCTCATCATTTGCAACGCGAGTCCCTCGGGAGAGATTCCAGCCTCAAATGCTTGCTCGTTAAGATTCAAGGAAAGTTGGAGGCCCGAATCGTCGCTCTCTAAGCGGGCCCACTGGCAAGTGTAGATGCCTCCCTCGCCGCCAAAATCGGTGAGTTCAACAAAACGTGGGTTCGTGAGCTGCGAAACACGAGCCGTGGCTACGTCCGCTAGTTGAGTCGACGACCCCGAGGAGGCGGTTGAAGGCTTGCTATGTTGAGAGACACCGACGACGACCTGGGGCGACCGACGGTTGATCTCTTCCACAAGTTGTTTCGCGTCGGGGAGGTTGGGAAGAATCGCAAGAGCTTGGCGGATGGCCTGACGAGCTTCGGAGTATTGGCCTTGCTTGAGGTTTTGTTTTGCAATGGCGAGCTGTTTTTCTGCACCAGTACGGAACTTTTTACGCCAGGTTTCTAACGAGCTAATTTTTAAGCGAGAAAATGCGGATTCAACCGCATCGAGAGAAGACCGAGCAGAGGCAAAGTCTTGTTTCGCAAGATGCTTGGCAATCTGACGATCGGTAACCGCCTGAACTGCCTCGGCGAGCCTTCTGTGCGATGGATTCAAGTCGTAAAGTGCAAGTAAGATCGAAAGCGATTCGTCATAATTCTTCGCAGCAAAAGCATGAAAGGCATCGCCCTTGAGATATCGTTCGGTCGCAGCTTGTAAGCCGCTGAGTTTTGGATAGTGGTTATGTAAAAACTGGAGGTAGGCATAGGCTTCGACGAAATTTTTCTTTCTGGTTTGTTTAATGGCCTCGCCGAGCAAAAGGTGTTCATAGAGTTCGATTTTTTCGATTGCCGCCCAAGGTACTGCGTACAGAACCGAAGGCTCGCTAACACGGTATAGCTTGAGATCTCCGCTTGTCGGATAGGGAGCAGGAACTTGTCGGCCAGGCAAATCTAGCAGTAGCGTCTTGAGGACTTCGCCATCATGCGATGTTTTGAGGGTGATGCGGTCGAAAGGGGGAAGATCGAGGAGTCGTTCGGCTTCTACGGTTGTGGCTTGGGGAGTTGCCTGAGGAGCGGCTTCTTGTGCAAGCAGTAGAGACATATCTCCGAGAGCTAGAGCAGCGAAAACAGAGCGCAGCAGTATCCTCAACAAGGATTTTGCATCACGACAAGGAGCTGTTTTGATTGGCATAGCGACTGGGGATTTATTACTAGGGGCGGTCGACGATCAAGAGTGTGCCATCGTAGGAAGACAGAACCAACCGATTGGCAAATGGCACCGGGCCCGCCACCACGGGGTGGTCTAGCTGAACGTAGGCAGCCTCCGATCCGTCGTCCACGGCAAGACGCGAAAGGCCGCCTTGCTGCCAGAGAATAAAAATCGAATCCTCACTCGAAATTGGCTTGCCCGTCGGGCGGCCATGCTGCAATGGCTGACGCCAAGCGATTTCAGCCTGAGTATCAAGGCAGACAAGCTCTTGGGTGTCGGTGGCAAAAAGAACACGGTCGCCCACGACGAAGGGGCCCCATTGGATCTGAGCACCTAAATCTAGCGGTGAGCTGGCTTCGAGCGAAGGTAACTGGAACCGAGCGAGCTGTCCCTTGGCTGTGCCTGCACAAACCAAGTTGCCAACGACGGCAAGTCGTGTGACGAGTGGCGAAGGTCCAACTTCTGCGACGGCTTCTGAGGCAAGATGCGGCTTAGGTTCGGAGAATCGGGCGACTAAATAGATATTCTCAACTCCATCGCTCAAAACCAGACGAGATTTATCACCAGTTCCGAATACCGCAGGAGCTAACCACTTGTAGCTGGTATTAGGCGTAAGGGCTGGTTGAAATGGGCTCCCCAATTGTTTGCCCGATTGGTTGTCGTACAAAAACACTTGCCCGACTTCGGTGGGGACCACAAAACCATCTTCCCAGAGCACGGGGACGGAACTTGCGGGACCGGGAAGCGAAATAGCTTGCAACGCCCCGGGCGGCGTCGCCGAGTGGTAGTGGAGTACTGTCTTGGCACCGGAAGCCCCGATAGCTAAACGCCCTTGGCCCAAATCAACGGAACCGGTTAGCGGGGGGATGGGGGAGCTTGTCGAAGCAAGGCTTACAGGCTGATCTTGGACCCGGCGCATCATCGAGTTTCGGTCGAGCAGATAAGTGGCGCCAGAAGAGGTTGCGGTTATGATCTGCTTTTTAGCGAGATCCACTCCCGGCGATCCAGCCGGTGGTACGGCAAGCTCGGTTTCCCAAAGCGCCTCGCCCGTGTTTGGCTTCATCGCTGCGACAATCGCTCCCGCTCTGCCGGCGGGGCGGCGGACATGAATCAATAAATTTCCGACCTTCTGAAGTGGGTAATCAAAGATGTCTCCCAAGTAATCGCTATCCAAGTTACGAACGGGAAGTCGATTGCCAGTTGGCAAAATTTCAAGTTTGTTGAGTCTCGTGCCTGCGACCCAGACATGCCCTTCATCCAGAAGCCCAAAGCGGGCAATGGGCGGACCGCTTTCGGGATCTCGGCTCGCTAGTAGCGTAAGCGATTCCTCGCCCGAGGCAGCCCCTACCTCGTACACTGAAACTTGTCCGGTGCTGGTGAGTGAGACAACTCGCCTTCCTGCGGAGAGCAATCTTGTGTTGATCAAACCTTCTTGTCTGCGGACGGACGCGGTCTCGATGACTTGGCCTTCGGAGTCGGTTGCGAGTACACGAAGCTGGCTGGTTTCGGCACCCGTGTTGACCGCAGCAAGAACTTTGTTGAGTACCACAATCGGAGAAGTTGAGACGCCGCCCTGCTCGTGGCCGAGGTAATAGACCCCTAGGCAAGAATGATCTTTTGCCGAGAGGGTAAACAGACTTGCTTGGCTACCGACGACGTAGATACGTGTTGCCTGCTTATTAACCGCCGGGGCGACGGCTAGCGGCTGGCTAAACTGGACATAACCCGTACGGTTGCCATTGGTAGGATCAAC
>JAJRUA010000321.1 GCA_024278035.1 Planctomycetota bacterium
AGAAGTCGGCTTCTTGGCTTGACGTTGACGACGCTTTTTTTCGTCGAGTGATTGGAGTTGGCCTTCGAGCCTTTGCCAGTCGTCTTGACCTTTTTCTTCTGATCGAGCTGCTTCTTGAGCCGCTGAACCTCGTCGACAAGCGGCTGCCTATCGGAGCTAAGGGCTTCGACAACATTCAGCCCCTGTTTAATGTTATGGGCTCGACTGCCAACTCCGCCTCCGGAGGCAAATCTCACGCCGAGGACAGAAGGCTCTCGATCTCTTGCAGTAGCTCTCGGGTGGATGAACGAATTATATGCAAGCAACCAACCGGAGGACTGCTAGCGGTTGAGAAGATACCGATTTATCCCCTAGAGTCTCTCGTCCCCCTCCTACATGCTAGCGAAAAATAAAGACTCTAAAAAATCTATTTCGGTTGGCCATGATGGCCGAAAGTGCCTTTTACTGCTTTACGTTCATGCCGTATTTCTTAACTGCACTATCTTAAGAGGAAGCAATCTTGAAGACCACCACCTTTGCATGCACTGCCGTCTACCTAACGCTAGCGATAGGCTTTGTTTCCGCGGCCCATGCCGGGAACGTCACTTTCGACTGGGCCACCATCGGTAACCCAGGCAACGCGGATGACGCAAGACCGCAGCGCACCTACGGTGCCGTTGACTACGCCTACCGCATCGGAAAAACCGAAGTCACCAACGCCCAGTACACCGAATTTCTTAACGCGGTCGACCCTACCGGTGGCAACGCACTGAATTTGTACAGCACCAGCATGGTGGGCATCTACAGCGGAATTGAAAACACGGGAACCACAGACGGAGCACGCTACGTCGCTCAAGCAGGTCGTGAGAACAATCCGATCTTCCTAGTCTCTTGGTACTCTTCGATTCGGTTCATTAACTGGTTAGGGAACGGCCAACCGACCGATGGAACGGGCACCGAGAACGGTGCCTATACGCTAGAAGGCGGCACGCCAACTCCCACCAATGGCCTGACTGTCACCCGTAACGCCGGTGCAACGTACTGGCTTCCTTCAGAAGACGAGTGGTACAAAGCAGCCTATTACGATCCAGCAAGCGACGTTTACTACGAATATGCCAACGGTAGCAATACGATTCCCGCAAGCGATCGACCGGAGAACGATCCGTCGGCTGCAAACTACTTGACTCAAGATGGCTACGCAATTTCTGGCACAATGGACATTGGCCCCAATCCGTTTACCGACGTCGGCGCCTACGCTGCCTCTACAAGTCCGTACGGGACCTTCGACCAAGACGGCAACGTTCGGGAGTGGAATGAGGCCAACTTTGGCTCCGGTCGAGGTATTCGCAGCGGCAGTTGGGGCAACTACGGGGGCAATTCAGGCGCATTGGCTCGGACCGGCCTCGACTCTAGCAGGGTCTACCTTAATGTTGGGTTCCGCGTAGCAAGAAGCATCCCCGAGCCAAGTTCACTGTTGCTAGGAACGTTGGCTAGCGTGGGATTGTTAATGCGACGACGGTTGACCTAACGCTTTGCTTCTTCGATGCCATCCGACGTTTTGACGATAGTCGCGTTTTTTGGAACATGATTTTTCGATACCAGTCCGGGCTAGTACCCAGCAACTACTTCTAGTCACTCATCTGTGATAAAGGAACAATTTTGAAAACCACCACCTTTGCATTCACTGCCCTCAGTCTAGCGCTAGCGATAGGTTTCGTTTCCGCGGCCCCGGCCGCGAACGTCACCTTCGATTGGGCCGTTATCGGTAACCCAGGAAACGCGGGCGACGTGCAGCCACGAGGCACGTTTGGAACCGTTGATTACGTCTATGCTATCAGCAAGACCGAAGTCACCAACGCCCAATACACCGAATTTCTTAATGCGGTCGCGGCCACCGATACCAACTCGCTCTACAGCGTATTCATGGAACAAACTTTACCAGGCGGAATCGAACGTAGTGGTTCCCCTGGGAGCTACACGTATGCCGTGAAGGCCGACTCGATCGGCAATAACCCAGGGGGAGTTAATAGCGACGACTATACTTATGCCAACAAGCCGGTAGTCTACGTATCTTTCCTCAGTGCGATGCGATTCACCAACTGGCTAGAGAATGGCCAGCCAACCGGTCTGCAAGATGCCACCACGACCGAAGCGGGCGTCTACACCATCGGTAACGGGTTGAACGAAACCCGTAACCCGAACGCGACGTATTTCATCCCGACCGAAGACGAGTGGTACAAAGCAGCCTACTACTCCCCCAACAAACCGGAGGGAGCCGGCTACTACGACTACCCCACTTCAACTGATATTGTTGCGGACTTAAATAACAATCGCCCTTTGTCGGACACCGGCAATTCGGCCAACTATAATGATATAAGCAACAAACCCGAGGATGTCTTTTTCTTCTACCCGCTAACCGATGTCGGGGCGTACGCGGCGTCCGGCAGCCCCTACGGCACGTTTGACCAAGGCGGCAATGTTTGGGAGTGGAATGAGGCGGTCCTAAGTCCGACTACTCGCGGTATTCGCGGCGGCAGTTGGTCCGATTCCCCCAGTGATTTGGCCGCATCGGGGTGGGAGGACATCATCCCTGCAGCCTTGGATAACCGCGTTGGGTTCCGCGTAGCAAGAAGCATCCCCGAGCCAAGTTCACTGTTGCTAGGAGCGTTGGCTAGCGTGGGATTGTTAATGCGACGACGGTGTGAGGCTTAGCCGAATCCCCGTAGGAAAAGGGGGAGAATGCCGTTCCAGCAACCCCTTTCCGCTTTCGCCGTCGCATCGACTCTCGTCCGGCTGAGGAGTGGATGCGATGGTAAGAGCGGTAGGGGTCTCGTTGTCAAGAAGGGAGGGCCTTGCGATCTCAGACGTAAGAATCAAATACTCGTAGGCTCGCGAACGAATCGCGGTTCTCAGTAAGAAAGGCTTGGTGGTCGGCGGAGGATTGGTACGTGTCGTGCGCCGCTTTGGACTCGAACACGACATGCAGGCCGACATCGAACTTTGTGTCGTTCACCGAGCGATCGAACTCTTCGCCCCGGGTGCCAGCTCCATAGAAAACCACTCCCGGCTGATGCGAGAGTTTCTCGTCACACGAAGCGAGCAGCTTCCGGCACGCCTCGACAGACGAGTCCTTGAGCGTGAAATAAACAACGTGGGCAAGGCGAGTTTTGTCGGGCATGGGTTTGGGTTGGGGGTTGCTAGGCGCTAGTTACTAGCGCCTATTTCATTGTAAATGGCTTGGGGCGTTTTGGTGTAAGCGGCGAATCCTCGAGACTCACGGCAGGGCCGATTAGCTTTTCTATTTTTATGTCGTCGATCTCTTCGTGTTCGAGAAGCGCCTGGGCAATGGCTTCGAGCTTGTCGCGGTGGTCGGTGAGGGTCTTCTCAGCGAGGGCTTCTGCTTCGTGCAGGATGCGGCCCACTTCTTCGTCAATCACTTGGGCCGTGTGTTCGCTGTAAGTTCGGTGCGACTGGGCCATCTCACGGCCTAAGAACGGGTCGTCGTGGTCGCTGTGAAAGGCGATCGGGCCGAGGCGTTCGCTCATGCCCCAATGGGTGACCATCCGCCGGGCGATTTTGGTGCCCTGCTGCAGGTCGTTTTCTGCCCCTGCACTGAACTCGTTGAAGACGATCTCTTCCGCCACCCGTCCGCCGAGGCCCATCGCTAGCCGGGCATGCATCTCGCTTTCCGACATGTTGTGCCGATCTTCTTCGGGAACGTACTGCGTGACGCCCAAGGCGCGCCCACGAGGAATGATGGTTACCTTATGAACACGGTGGCCGGAGGGAATGAGCCAACCCAGAACAGCGTGTCCCGCTTCATGGTAGGCGGTGATCTCTTTTTCTCTCTCGGTGAGGATGTCTTCGCGGGTGCTCCCCATAAGGGCCTTGTCGCGGGCGTACTCGAAGTCGTCCGTATCGACGACCGACTTGTCTTGTCGTGTGGCCCAGAGAGCTGCCTCGTTGACAAGGTTCATGATGTCGGCCCCCGTCATGCCGACGGTTGCCCGGGCTAGCTTGGCGAAATCGACCGTATCGGCGATCGGCACATTGCGTGAATGCAC
>JAJRUA010000322.1 GCA_024278035.1 Planctomycetota bacterium
TGCCAAGTTGGTCCCCGGCTGCCGGAAAGCTTGCGCGAAGTTCGGCAAGCGAGGGGAATGCCGTTTCCTCTCTATCCGAAGAGGAATTAGAAAAGCGAGCTGCGGGGCTTCGTCAGGCGGGTGTGGCGATGATTCTTGTTTCTTCCGCCGGAAAAATCGCGAAGATCGGCGACAAAACGGTTCAGGTCGGCGATGAGATCGATGGGTTTTATGTCGTCAAAATAACGTCAGAGGGGGTGGTGCTAAGAGCTTCCCCCAGAACCGATCAGGAATTCTCCAGCGATCGAGAAAGACCGAGGTACTCGAAGGTTTTGGGACGTGCCGTAAAGCCCAAGGACTCGCAAAGTACCGATCGCCCAACCAACGAAGGAGACCGCGACCATGCGTCCTCTTCGTTATAGATTCGCTTTAGCAGCTTTCTTGCTAGCGGCTGCGCTGCTGCCTTGGATTTCTCGCGCGAAAGCTCAAGCGGTGACAGGCCCCTCCTTGCAAACAATGATGCAGGGAGTTCAACAATTGATCGATCCATCGGCAGGGGAGCCCTTGCCCGCGCCTGCTGAAGGGGCTCTTCACTTGCCACTCGCCAAGATCGCTGCTGATGCGCCGATCGAACTTGATTCGCAAGAAGGCTTGATTTCTCTCTCTGTGCAGAACGCTTCGCTTCGTCAAGTTCTTTCGGCTCTTGCTGAAACGCAAGGTCTGAACCTGGTGATCGCCTCGCCTGCCGATGCGGCAGTCACAGCGAAGTTTGAACGGGTTCCTCTGCGTGAGGTGCTCGCTGCTTTGCTCTCCGCACACGGGCACACTTGGACCCAGCAGAACGGCATTATTTATGTGACAAGCACCGCCACCGGCGCAGAGCTTTCGCCTGAAATTCAGGGGCGGCGTATTGCCGTGATCGAACTCGACTTTGCCTCAGCCTTTGATTTACAGGCCCCCATCGCTGGACTTCTCTCCAGCATTGGGCAATCGTTTTACGTGGAAACCAATGCAACCGACAACCGTCGAACGCGCGAGCTTATCATTATCGAAGACCTCGATCCCTACGTTACGCGGATCGAACAGTACATCGCCGAAGCCGACCAGCCTCCGAGGCAAGTGCTTATCGAGGTTCACTTGCTGCAAGTCGATTTGGATAAAGATGAACGGACGGGGGTGAACTTCAATGCCCTAAGCCGAATCTCGGGGGCAAGCTTGTCCCTCCGCTCAACCGGCCTCGCCAACCCGCTCGCCTCGCCAGGCTTCTTTATCGAAAGCACCGGGGGCGATCTCGATTCGGTCATCGAAGCACTAATTTTGACCAACGACGCCAAAACCCTCGCTTCGCCTCGCATCTTGGCACTCAACGGCCAGACATCCAGAATGCAAATCGGCGAACGTCTCGGCTATCGTGTTACCACGACAACCGAAACCAGTTCGCTTGAAAGTGTCAACTTTCTTGATGTGGGGGTCGTCTTGAGCGTCACCCCCCGTGTCACCCGGGATGGGCGTGTTCTGATGCGGATCAAACCCGAGGTTTCTACCGGTGCGGTGAACCCTGACACGGGCGTCCCTGACTCGGAAACGACGGAGCTGGAGACCGACGTTCTTCTCAACAGTGGCCAAGGGATGATCGTCGGCGGATTGATCCAAGAAAGAGACAGCATCACTATCAGTCGAGTCCCGGTGCTAGGGAAACTCCCCTACGTCAATTTCTTGTTCCAACGGCGGCAGGTTTCCAAAAGACGAAGCGAACTGATTATCGCTCTTGTGCCACACATCCTTCCCTACGAACCAATTCAGCATCATCGTAACGCCGAAGAGTTCAATCGTGCTTTCGAACCCCTTACCCAGGGGCCACTCTGTCGGTACCCGCGTCCTTACGAATCTCGTTTGCCGGATCCACTTTTGGACAAGGCTCGATTGAGGTGCCTAACCGAAGCGGATGATCCTTGCTTTGTTTCGAATGGCCAACCAGCTTGTGAAGCTTGCAATGGATTAGAAGGCCCGGAAACGGATTGCCAAGACACCGATCGCCTGCAAATGATTACAAAGACCAACGCTCCAAAAAAATTGCGGCGATTGCCGTCGATTGCTTCGGATGAGGTAGACAGAATCCGATCTTCCACGAAGCCAGAATGCTTGCAAGATAGTCCCAGCCCCCTCCTATACTGAGTAGAGGCCCCTCTATGTCCAATCGACTTGAATTGCCGGACAGCCTAATTAGTCTAATTGAGAAGCGAGAGCTTGAGGATCGCCGGCAAGAAGAACGCCGGGCGGCACCAGCCCCATCGCCAGAAAATGAATTGGACCGTCGTGAAACCCCTGATCGGCGCGGCATCCTGCGCCGATCTCCCGAGGGGAGCTAATTTCTTACCCCTGTACTTGCCGTGAAGCCCACTCCACCTTGCCCACCCACAACCGATCATTTTCGTGTAGGGCTTCTTTTAATTGTCGCGTTGGCATCGGCATTGCGTTCTTGGCAAATTGAAAACCCGTCGTTCGATTACGACGAAGTGTACGAACTCGTTCACCGCACGACCGACCTCTCGGTTCTCATCTCGCGGTACGATGGCTTTCCGCCTCTTTACCGCTGGCTAGTCGCGTGGGTTATGGAACTCACAGGCAGCGACCAATCGGCCCGTTGGTTTTCTGCCGTGTTTGGCGTTGCCACGGTGGCAGTGGTTGGTTGGCTTGGGAAAATCATTGCTGGCCCTCGTGTTGGCTTGATGGCGGCCCTCTTACTTGCCTTCTCTGCCAACCACGTGCAAATTAGTCAGCACGCACGAGGTTATAGCCTCTATCTTTTCTTTGCTTCGCTGATAATGCTCACCGCATGGCGACTCCGCACGAGTGACCTCTGGCGAGACTGGTTTTACTTTCTTATCGCCTCATGGCTCGGTGTGGCAACGCACTACTTTGCCGGTTTGTTGATCGCCTTGCTCGGCGGAATGCTGTTGATAGAGAAACGTGGCACGGCACGCGGGCGCGCCGCGTTGGCAGCCATCGCTTTCACGCTCGCCTGCCTGCCACTGCTCGTTTGCTTACGGGCCGACATGCAGCCGACGGACGATTTCAATAACTACATCGGTTTTGATCTCGAATCGTATGCCTTTACTTACCTACGGCTTGTCTCGGCTGAGGCATGGGGGCCTTCGCTTTTCGAACTGCGGGAAATGCCTCCCAAGGCAAGGCTCGCAGCGATTGTGCCCTGGGCATTGCTTCTCGGAACCATCATCCTAACGCTCGCTTTCTCAGCTTGGAAACGGCTTAATGCGCCCAATCGAGCTTGGTTTTTAGTGCTTCTCTTATCGCCGCCGCCGTTGATGGCCCTTGCTTCTGGAGCCATTCATACGGGCTATCACTATCGTTATCTCGATTGGATGACGCTCGCCCTCATGCTCTGTCTTGCCGCCGGAGCGACCTTCGACCGACGCCGACTCTTTGCGACACTCGCCACACTCGGCCTCTTAGGCATTAGCCTTCTAGCCATCTGTAACCGTCATTTCGACCCTCGCTATTCACGACAAGATTTCCATGCCGCCGTTGCTCGAATCTCGCAAGAAAACAGCGGCAATGCACAAACGCCTGCCGTTCTAACCGCCCCCCTCTACTTCGGCGAAGCCGCTCTTTACGCTCTTCCAAAAGACTGGGTCGGCGTCTTAGTACCCGTCAATCCTAACACGGAGGAAAATTGGAACGCCCCTCTCAACGATTTTTACGGTTCGCTCGGAGAACGAACCGAATACTGGGTCCTGACTCCTTGGTATCGGAGCGATGATCCAAGGCACAGGCGACTCGAAGAACTCCTAGTTCGTATCGAAGCCAAGAAGGTTGAGCGTATTTCACCTGGAGTGATGCTCTATTACGCGAACAGGGCGGGTTTTCCGTAAGACGGTTCGAAAAGCTAAGCTTCGGGGGTCGGTCTGGCGTCTTGCTCTCGCAGGACTCCATAAGAGTTGCGCACACACAGTACTGCCCGGTTTGAAGCCGAATAGTGGCAACTGTTTAGGGAAAGTGGCCTTTGGTAAACGGCAGTCCGATAGCGATCCTGATTTGGGGCCGTACGACATGGGCGAACGTACCGTAAAAGGCCTTGATTTGCCGATGCGTATTTCGGACTACAACCGCTGGGCTCGCTGAAAGGACTCGATATCTTTGCTTTTACCCATGACCACCAGCGTGTCGTCCGCCTCAAACTCATCGTCGGGCTCAGGATTAAAGATCATTTGCCCCGCCGCTCGTCGGATGCCGACGATCAGTAGGTTATGCCTTTGCCGAGCAGCCGTTTCACGGACCGTCTTGCCGACAAGCTGGCTTCGTGAAGTGATGGTTAGCTCTTCGAGGCCAACGTCGATCTTCTCGTGATTGCTGAAATGTTCCAGCATCTCGGCAGCGTTGGGACGAGTAACGAGAGCTGCCATCCGTCGTCCACCAATCACCGCTGGCAACACGACTTGGTCGGCCCCCGCTTGGCGAAGTTTTTTCTCAGTGCCGGCCTGTTCCCCACGAGCGATAATTCGGAGCGAAGCGTTCAGATTGCGTGCCGTAAGCGTTAAAAACACATTGTCCGCATCGGATTTTAAGGCAACAATAATCGTTTCAGCCCGTTCGATACCAGCGAGGAGAAGCACCTCTTCTTCCAAGGCATCGCCGACCACGACGAGTCGTCCCTCCTCTTGCGCGGCGGTCGCTTCTCCTGGCTCGTGGTCAATAATGACGTAAGGCTTGTTTCTTCTGGCCAACTCCGCCGCAATGGTTTGGCCTGTTCGGCCGTATCCACAAACGAGAGTGTGGCCTGAAAGTTGTTGAATATCACGTGTCATACGTCGTGCCCCTAAGGCGATGTCAATTTGGCCTTCGATCATCGACTGAACGATCAGACCGACAAGATAACCGATTCCGACTACGCCGATCGAGATCATGCCGATCGTAAAAATCTTTACGTCGGCTGGCGCAGTACTTTGCTCGGAATAGCCGACCGTGGAGACCGTCACCACGAAAAAATAAACCGCTTCAAGCCACGTGCATCCCGTCAACCATTGGTATCCTACCACCGCAACGGCAAAA
>JAJRUA010000323.1 GCA_024278035.1 Planctomycetota bacterium
AGAGGCGCGAGGGGCGGACTCCCTCTGACGAGCCTGAGCTGAGGTCCAGTTGTCAATCTGATATCATTTTTACCCACCGATTCCGGCGAAGAGCCGGGTTTTGTAGTTCGCCCGTTTGAGGCACCCCAAGCATTGGAGGTGAAACCAGAGTAGAATGGCCCTCTGTTTCCTCCGTGTTTTCGTGCTCTCCGTGGTGAATCTGTGCCGAATCCTTCTGACAACCCACACACGATCGCTCTGCTCAAGTCGATGCAGCAGTACTGGGGGTACGACACGTTCCGCCCGTTGCAGCAAGAGGCCATGGCAGCGGTCATGGAGGGGCGCGACTCGGTCGTGGTACTACCCACGGGGGGCGGCAAGTCACTTTGCTTCCAAACGCCGGCCGTGGCAATGGGCGGGATGGCGATCGTGGTTTCGCCACTTATCGCCCTGATGAAGGACCAAGTCGATGCGCTGTGCAACTGCGGTGTCGTGGCAGGTTATATCAACAGCACACAGTCGGCAGACGAGCATCGTGAAGTGGCGGACCAGATTCGTTCGGGCCAACTCAAGCTGCTTTACGTTTCGCCCGAACGGTTGCTCATGCCACGGACGCTTGATTTTCTGAGCAAGGCCAATGTCTCGCTTGTTGCGATTGACGAAGCCCATTGCATCAGCAGTTGGGGGCACGACTTTCGGCCCGAGTACCGTGGCTTGCGAACGCTCAAAGAAACGTTCCCTGAAGTTGGCATTCATGCCTATACGGCAACCGCTTCGGAGGACGTGCGCCAAGATATAGCGAAGCAACTTGGTTTGGACCATCCTGAGATACTCGTCGGTTCGTTCGACCGACCGAATCTTACCTTCCGGGTACGCCCTGGCCTCAAACGGCTTGCACAGATTCAAGAAACGATTGAGGGATACAAAAAGCCGAGCGGCGGGCATGAGTCGGGCATCGTCTATTGCATCAGTCGCAAGGAAGTCGACAAAACGGCTGGCGCGCTCAAAGAGCTGGGCGTCCGAGCCCTTCCTTACCATGCGGGCTTGGCCGATCAAGAACGCAAAAAGCATCAAGAAGCGTTTCTTAAAGATCGCTGCGATGTGATTGTCGCCACCGTTGCTTTCGGTATGGGAATTGATAAGCCCGACGTTCGGTACGTCATCCATGCGGGCATGCCAAAATCGCTAGAAAATTATCAACAAGAAGCGGGCCGCGCAGGTCGAGATGGGTTGGCGTCAGAATGCCTGCTACTTTACAGCCGAGGTGACTTTGCGCTTTGGAAGCGAATCATCGAATCGCCTTCGGAAGAAGCTTCGGACGAGGCGGTGGCCGCCGCCTTGCTATCGCTGGATGGCATGACCCGCTACTGCTCGGGCGTTACGTGTCGCCACAAGGCCTTGGTGGAACATTTTGGCCAAGCGTTCGCCAGCGAAAATTGCGGGGCTTGCGATGTTTGCCTCGGCGATCTGAACCTCGTGGAGGATCCGCTTGTCTTGTCACAAAAAATTATCTCCTGTGTCGCAAGGCTCGAACAACGCTTCGGGGCCGATTATACCGTGAAAGTGCTTGTCGGCTCCGGTGAAGAGCGTATTCGATCGCTTGGCCACGATCGGCTTAGTACCTACGGCCTGCTTCAGGAACAGGCCTCCAAAGATGTTCGTGATTGGCTTGAACAACTTGTCGGGCAAGGTTTTTTGGAACGGGTGGGGGAGTACAACGTGCTGCACATCACGCCCACGGGTAGGAAGCTGCTCAAGGGAGACGCGGCCCCCCAATTGCTACAGGCTCCCCCCGCCTCTAGCGATTTGACCTCGGCTCGGCGTAGCTCCAAGGGGGCAGCCGAAAGTTGGGAGGGAGTCGATCGAACGCTCTTTGAGCAACTGCGTGCGTTGCGGTCGCAATTGGCGGGCGAGCTAGGTGTGCCAGCGTACATTGTCTTTGGTGACGCGTCGCTCCGTGATCTTGCCCGTCGGCGTCCGACAACCCTTGAATCCTTCCGTGAAGCGCATGGCGTAGGCGAGAAAAAGCTGCGCGACTTTGGCGACGCGTTCGTCGAAGCGATCACGGACTATTGCGAAGAAAACAATGTCCAATCCAATGTCGGGAAAGAGGCCACGCCTGGCCGGCCAACCACTTTCCGCCGTTTCGATAGTCCTACGGCTTCGTCCCTATCGGCGTTCGCTCACTTTCGCGAAGGACTGCCGGTGGAGGAGGTCGCCCTGAAAATGGGACGGGCTCGCTCAACGACGTTTGGGTATCTCAACGACTTCCTTCGGCATGAGAAAGTCACCGACCCCTCTCCGTGGGTTGATTCGGCCATTTTGCGGCAAGTGGAAGAAGCCATCGACCACGTTGGCCTCAGTGCGCTCAAACCCATTCACGAACATCTGGGCGGGGAGATTGATTACAACGAAATCCGCGTCATTGCGACCTGCGTCGGTAATCGAGAGCAGGGCTGATGTCGAAAAAGGAATCGTTTTTTATTGAAGAGTTCCCGTATGGCTCGGCTGTGTACCAGAACGCCTGTGCGTTACGGCATACTTTTTTGCGTCAGCCCTTGGGGCTTGAACTCACAGCAGCCGATGTCGCCGACGATGCCGAACAGTTTCATTTTGGCTTATTTGCCTTAGAGAAGGAGACGCGTTTGCTTATCGGCGGGTGCATTGGCAAACCCGTGGAGAGCGAGGACGGAAAAACGATCCAGTTCCGCCAGGTCGTGGTCGATGCAACGTGGCGTTCGCGCGGATTGGGATGCCGGCTGATGCTTGAAACGGAAAAGCTCCTCGCCCAACGGGGTTACACGCAATTTATTCTCTACGCCCGGGACGAGGCGGCCCCCTTCTACGAGCGTTGCGGTTATCAAAAATGTGGTGAAACCATGGATATCCTAGGCCTGCCGCACAGCTGCATGAAGAAACAAGGGATCGAAGAGAGAAGGGAATAAAAAGAAGGGCCTCAGTGAGTGGTTCACCAAGGCCCTTTTTTTGTACGATTGTCACGCTCTCTCGATTCAGACGGCGCCGTCCATGCCGAGCCGCATCTTGAGTTCCTCGAACTCTTCAATGAATCGGTCCGTCGTGGAGTGAACGTGCTCTGCTTCGGTGATGAAACGAAGCTTTTCGTCGCAGTCGATATGCTGATCGATCAAAATGTTTTCGTAGGCGGTGAGTTCGTTGCC
>JAJRUA010000032.1 GCA_024278035.1 Planctomycetota bacterium
ACCTCGGCATCGAGCGATAGCACCACGCCCAACACCCCTTTATCGCTCACCAAAACATTCGACCCGGCACCCAGAACGCGGATCGGTGCCCCTTCGTCACGGCAGCGAACCACAATGGCCGAAAGCTCCTCGACGGTCGTCGGTCGTGCCAACCACGAGGCACTGCCACCCACACCAAGCCATGTCCGCCCCGCAAGCGGAGCATCGGCTGTCAGAAACGATTCAAGTCCGGCTGTAAAAGACATGGGAAGGGGGGCTCGCATGAGTGAACGCTGTAGGGCCCTCTATTGAAGGGGAATCTTGCCTAAAAAGAAAGCCGGGGGCGGGTTAAAGCAAAAGAAGAATTAGACGCGGATGAACGCGGATCGGGCGGATTTTCGCAGATAAAAAACGGGAAATTTTAACGAAGGAGTATTCCAAAACGTTCTTTTTTTTCCGAACACGAATCTTCGCTAATCGAATCGAATCGAAATTGTTTAGATTTGCGCCAATTAGCGTTCCTTCTTTTTTGGGGGAGGATGGGAGATTTTGCTAGAGAAGGTTGTTCATTGCGGGGAGGCCTCTTTCCCTACATTTCTTATCCGCGCCTATCTGCTCAATCCGCCCGGTAATAGGCACTGGTCCGCGTCTAATTCTTATGTACAGCCGTTATAAAGTCTGGCGTCGTGCTTCGTAACCGGCGATGGCGACGGTGTTTGAGAGGTTGAGGCTGCGGACTTCAGGGCGGGTTTCGATTCGTAGACGGCGGCCCGCTGCCGCGTTAAGGATTTCGTCGGGAAGGCCTGTCGATTCTCTGCCGAAGACGAGGACATCCCCCTGCTGGTAGTCCGCAGCCAGATAATCGCGGTCGCCAAACTTGGTGAAGAACCACATCCGCTCGCTTGGCAACTCCTGGAGAAGTTCTTGCCAATCGTCCACCGCTTGCCACGCAAGGTGCTGCCAGTAGTCGAGCCCCGCACGCCGCAAGTGATAGTCATCCACCCGAAAGCCCAGGGGCCTGACAAGCCACAATTTGGCCCCGAGCGCAACGCAGGTTCGTCCGATGCTGCCCGTATTGTAGGGGATCTCCGGCTGATAAAGCACCACATGCAGCAGCGGCGGTTCGGTGGGGGAAGGCATTTGGGAGTGATATCAGGCAAAAGAAGAAGAAGAAGTTAGACGCGGATGAACGCGAGTTTTCGCGGATAAAAAAAGTGGGGGGGAGATTGGCAGTAGGGAGGGTATCCTTCTATTTGCTTCGCTTATCCGCGTTTATCCTTTCAATCCGTGTTCATTCGCGTCTAATTTTTTTGAGAGGTGCCCAAGCATTTCCAACTGGCGTTTCAGCGCATTACATTAAAAAAGGTGGGCCGACGTTCGGCCCACCTTTTTTGTACTTGGTTAGAGCTTTGTGGTAAAATCACCTGGCTCAGATCACCATGTCCTTGAGCTTCTTGAGCGGACGAATTTTGACGACGTTCTTGGCCGGCTTGGCCTTGAAGATCGTGGGCTCGCCGGTGAAAGGATTGATGCCTTCACGCTCTTTCGTCGCTGGCTTGTGCTGGACAGTGATCTTGCACAGACCGGGCAGGGTGAACATCTTCGGGGCACCGCGTCCGGCGAGTGACTTCTCGATTTGGCCTTCGAGAGCGTCAAACACCTCGCCAACCTGCTTTTTCGTCAGGCCAGTCTCCTCGGCGATGTTCGAGTAGATTTCAGTCTTTGTCGGGGGCTTGGGGGCGGCTTTCGCCATGAGTAGTGATCCTCCGGGTCGTAACGAAAGGGCCAGGGGGGCAAAGTACCCGGTCGGCCATGTAAGGTGATAGCTATGTCGTGTCAGCGACACGGCCCGCGTGATTAAAACGAAGGTTACCCACTAAAGACAAGCGGGAAAATAGCCCCTATGCCGAGAAAAACCCTCCATTCGCGACGATCGGCCCCCCTCCGGCACCTCTCGCTCCTCTGCGGTAGGGCGCTCAGGAGAGTCGTTCCGTTTCTGCGGGAAAATCCGCCGCAACTCCTTGTCACAAAAAGACTTAACCTATTATTCATGTTATGTAAATTATCCTATCCGCGGGCACTTTGGAATGGCCTCAATAGGGCCCTCTTAGCGGGGCTTTTGATGGGCGGGATTTTTACAGCAAAAGGGCAAGAAAAAACCGATCTCAGTCACCAGAGCGAGTTGTTTCATGGTTCTCACCTCCCCGCCGACCGCGAAACAAGCCAGCGGTTGGCCATTGCGGACGAGCTAATCGTCGCTCGGCGGTACAGCGATGCGGTCCGACTCCTCGACCAGATTTTGGCCGCAAAAGAGGATCATTTTGGTTCCAACGGCGAAAGTCTGAAGCGTTCGGCACTTGAGCGTCTTCTCGCGATGCCCCCGGGCGGACAACAGACTTATTCGCTGCTGTTTCAAAGCCAACGCGACCGGCTCTTGAGCACGGCGGGGGAAAATGAGCTGGCCGAGCTGGCGGCACGGTTCCCTCCTGAATTGCTTGGCGCACCGGTGTGGCGTGCCTGGGCGGCCACCCAGAGCGAACAGGGCCACTATGCCCATGCGGGGCAGTTGCTTCGGGTGATCGTCTCGGTTGCAAAAGAAGAGCAAGCCTCGCTGGCCAACGATTCCCTATCGCTGGCAATCGAGCTTACACGCACAGGCCAAGAAGAGGCGGCCTGGCAAGCGTTAGAGGAAGCGCCTAAGGCTTCGTCGAAAAAAACGACGGTTGCCCAAATACGGGAGGCAACCCGTACTGCACAGCAGCAATGGTCCGCAACTCGTTCTCCCGAGGCATGGCTCAGTGCGGATGGGGGGGCTGACAGGAACCCGCAGGTTCCGGGCGACGTGCCGCTGGCGTGGCGTCGGTGGCGAGCCCCACTCATCACCAAAGCAGGCGAAGCCTCACGATTGGCAAAACTCGGCGAGGTTGTCGCCCCTGCCCCCCGCTTTGCGGCACAGAATGTTGTCGCAATCGAGGGAACGATCGTCGCCTCAACTCCTGACCATCTGATTGCCATGGATGCTGAATCAGGCAAACGCCTTTGGATCGCGCCACGCCAAAACACGACTCACTCGGCAACGATCGAGAACAGCCATCCCCAGGGGAATCGACCCGATGTCGCTATCTTAGCTCCGATCGTCGAACGAACATGGCTTGACCGGGTGCAGGGGGGCATTAGCAGCGATGGCCAACGTCTGTTTGCTGTTGGAGAGTCCGCTTCGATCGTTTCCGTAGGAGGGAGCCATTCGCGATCTCGTGCTTTTAGGGGGCAAGGGCTCCCCATCGCTAATGCACTGCAAGCCTATGACCTTGCGTCGCAAGGCAAGTTGGTTTGGAAGCTCGACGGTGGTGAAACGGGTGGCCCTGTGGCAGGTGCCTTTTTCTTGGGCCCGCCGGTCGCCAGTGAAGGGCGATTGATGGCGCTGGCCCAAATAGATCAAACGATCTGCTTTCTGTTGATCGATGCCGCGACAGGACAGGTCCAATGGCGGCAATCGCTAGTCACCCTTGAACGGGGCGTCGAGAGCAACGAGGTGCTTCGCTTGATCGGAGCGGTGCCAACCGTAGCGGGTGGTTTGGTGATTTGTCCCACAGGGGCGGGCGTTGTTGTTGCGGTCCATCCTGACCGACGGCAACTTGCCTGGGCCCATCGATTGCCCGTCGATTCCGAGCGGCTTCGCGATGTCAGGCGGCGAGATTTGCAGCGGTTCTTCGCTAACTTTGATGCTTCGTGGCGTCAAAAGCCGGGCTGGCGAGCGACCCACGTGATTTCTTCTGGCAATTTCCTGCTTGTTATTTCCCCCGAATCCGATCGACTGCACTGCCTGAATCTGAAAACGGGTAACCCGGTTTGGGACCAGCCCATTGCCCAAGGGCTGGCGTTGGGAGCCGTAACGCGTCTACCACAAGGCGAGGCAGTCCTCCTTGTCGAAGCCAATGCGGTTAGTGCCCGGGACGTAGCTACAGGCAAGCA
>JAJRUA010000324.1 GCA_024278035.1 Planctomycetota bacterium
ACAACATCCGCGACGTGATCGCTTTCCCGAAAACGCAGAAGGCAACCGACATGATGACCGAAGCACCGGGATCGGTCGATGCGAAGCAGCTCAAAGAGCTGGCGGTGAAGTTGGATTTGTAGATTGAGGATGATCTAATAGGTAGCGACGTTTCATTCCCGTCATTCCCGTCATTCCCGCAGAAAACTTAAGATTAACTGGAAGGACACCTTAATGTTATTTAGTACAAAGTTATTCTTTGCATCTTTAACACCGATTCTCCTTGCATTTGTAGTACTGGTTATTTTAACGATGATTGAAGGTGAAGAGCTTTCACCAATGTCCGATACAGTGCTTAAAGGTCTTTTCGTAGTTGCCGTTGTCCTTAATTTGATTTTTGGAATCGCGGCAATTATAACGCGAGCAATGGAGTTCTTTACTTCGTGGCCTGCCCGTATCCTGGTTATTTTTACTACCATTTTATTCGCGCCATTCTTTTTTATTGTGCCGCTTATCGGAAGACGCCCTCGAACCGACGGCTAAACATGACCGGGTGCCATGTCCACGCTTGCGTGGACATGTTTTATGGTTGAGAGGATTAGCATGCCCACGCAAGCGTGGACATGGCACCCGTCTTAGTAGGCAATCCCAATCAAAGGGAACCACGAATTTCGCAGATGAAGGATATCGGTGAAATCCGTGTTATCCGTGGTTTTTTTGTTTGTGTCGCGGTTACGTTTTCCGACGTTCCCCGCCAGGATGGCGGGGCTATAGCCTCGCCATCCTGGCGGGGAGTGCTTTAACTCGGACCGAGGGTTTTTTCCTTTCCTCCTTCGCCCGTGTGACGCAATGTAATTACACTGCATCGGCGACCGGAAAGGAAATTATCATGCATATCGACCTCGTTCAGATCGGAAACTCCCAAGGGATTCACTTGCCCAAGGCGATTATTGAGCAGGCGCCGTTGACGGATGTGCTTGACCTGGAGGTTGCCGAAGGGGCAATCATCATTCGCTCAGCCCATCAGCCCCGAGAGGCTTGGGAAAGGCGGCGGCTGAGTGCCGCGCGGCAGGCGAAGATCAGCTCGACGCCTGGGATGTAATCATGTAGCTGGTCGGTCGCCGTCTACGGTTCTGCTAGACTTTCGTAAGAATCGCGTACATGTTGTCGCTGAGCGGGAACTTGTCCAGCAGGTTTTGGCGAGAGACGGTGTAGCCAGCTTCTTTCGCCAGCTTTTGCAATGTCTTTGGCGTGAAGTAATTGACGTGATCCGGGAATCGGAAGCCGGACCATTTCCGCCCTCGAACCTTCCGGTTCCAACAAGCAAAGTTTGGAACTTTAAGTACGATGGCTCCGTCCGATGTGAGGATCGGATGTAGTTGTTTTAGCAAGCAGAGTGGTTGGCATTCGTGCTCAAGGAAAGAAGACATGACCGCCACATGAATACTCTCGTTGGCTAACTGAGAGCTTCCCTCAATAGCGTTCGCGCAGACGACCTTGCCACCCAGCGGAGCGACTTGCTCTTCGGAGAGCGTGGCGAGGTGCCTCGAAACTTCGACGCCAAAGGGAACGACTTTTCGTCCGAGATTTTCGAAACGCTTTTGAATCTCAACCATCAAGCCACCCGCCCCGCAACCGACATCCAACAGCCCCAATTTCTTAGCTGGGTCATGGGCCTTCATGATCTCGATCGCAATCGAAGCAATTTTGTTTCGGTTGGGATAGAGGACGGATTTTGCTTTTTTGACCAGTGTCGATGCGGCGGAAACAAAAGGCTCGGAGGAATCGCGATGCTTTCTTTCGGCCTCCGATGTTTTTTCCCAGGCAAATTCGGTTTCGAGTTGAGAGTAGCTAGGAGGGTCGGCTAGAAAAACGAAGCCTGTCTCCCGGCACTGCACAACAGCCCACGGATCACTGGAGAAGCGAGTTTCATCGACGCGGACCGTTCGATCGAGAATCGGACAATTATTTTCCATTTCTAACGGCTCTGTTAGGACTTGTGCTTTGGGGTCGCTTCGAAATCAAGAGAGAAGCGCCCGTTTTACGGCAACACGTAACGGACCCACGGTGGCTAATGCTAGCTTGGGGGTCAAGTGCAGTTTATCGGCAGGAAGTAGGCACGCGGTATCCGTTGTTTTATTCTCCACTTTCCCAAAATCCACCGATTAAATCAAAAAAATCTTCGGTGCTAGCGGCTGGCGATCGGCAGTGCGGCTCCACGTGGCGTGTTGTCGTGCGCCAGAATGCCTGTCTCACCGACGTAGTAACACGCGTTCCCCTCCACAATAAGGTTGTGGGCCTCGGCATCGGGGACGGAGTCGATGGCTTCAATCTCCACAAGGCCCCTCACCGTTGAGAGACGATCAGCGACCGACAGTTCCTTGGCCATTTGCCATCCTTTACCAACCACCCAGAAGGGATGGCCCACCGTCGATCGGATTGTTTCGCCACCGGCGGTGATCGAGAGCAAAGGGCTCGGCTCGCGCAAGGTGGTTGCCAGCACGGCACGAAAACTCAATTCACCGGTCTCGGTGTTTTTCGACAGTACCATGTCCCCCACCTTGAGCGTTTCGATCGCCACGCGGCCCGTCTTGGTCCAAGTGAGAGTGCCTGCCAAGAAGCATTCGTGAGAGCGAGGTGGCTCAGGTAATGTGACCAGGGTCGTGTAATTTTCATTGTCGTACTCCGTGTAGGTGGGGCGGTCTTCGTATTGCTGGTACCCCTCGTGCTGGGTCCAGTACGCATTCCACTTACGCAAAGAATCTCCGAACTGCTTACCCGTCACTTCTTCTAGGACCGGAACGATTCGCTTGTTGGCCTTGCCTGCCTCGTTGTTCATAGCAGCTACTTGGGCTTCAAGTTCTTTCGCCTGTTGCTGAAACTGCCTTTGGTATTGGAACGAAGCCGTACGGCTTTGGTCGAGTGAGGCTCGGAGTCGGTCCGCTCTCGCAAGAGGACTCAGCCTTCCTGACATGTTTAGTCTCTCATCACGAGGCATAAATCGCCCGGCTCTTTTTCGCAAGTAAACGGAATCGGCCTCCAGTCCTTCTGCTTTCACTTCATGCGAATAGGCAACCTCACCGTTCGAAGCCACTTGCATTTGGTACGACGTTTCCAAGGGCGTTCTTAGCCATGCGAGCAACAACGGCACGCTCTCGTTCAAGGGCCGATCTGAGAGTGCCTTGGTCGCTTCTTCGCGGATGGTTTTATTGGGGATGAGTACCGCGTAATGGGCCAAGGAGGCCGTTGCTTCGGGACTCGTCATCGTATCGAGTGCGCTAACAAAGGCTTCCACCAGTTGATAGCGACGTGCGTTGATTTTTGATTGGCTTTGATCGAGCTGTGCCGCCAAGCGCTCGAACGGCAAGATCGCCCCCTCATCGGTAATCGATCGGATAATAACCAAGACCGGATCCGCCACATCCTGCGTCGGTGGACGGGTCCGCTGCCAACGAGCGATGCGCTGTTTCCAGTATTTGGCCGATCGTTGGACGCTACGCTCCTGGGCCGATGTTTTTTTTGATCGAGTCGCATCGACCAACTTCCCTCCTTGCCAAATCATGTCGAGCTTTGCCAGCGCTTCTCGATCTCTCGGGCGCTCTTCAAGCACCTGCAGCCAGTGATAGCGAGCCTCGTCATCAAGCCCCGTACGTCCAGACCAACGGGCGAGTCCCGCCTGAGCCGATGCGCCGGTGCCCGTCGATTCGCGAAGCTGCGCATACTCCTTCAGGCGTGGGTCGGAGGCGGCGACAGATTGAGCCATTTCCACCGGCAGCCAGCTACCCTCCACTCGAACTTGTCCGGCAGCCCATCGGCTGGGGGCATGGTCGGGGGCGATACGAATCGCCCGCTCAAGGAGCTGCTCTCGCTTAGTGGCATCCCCTGCAATTCCTTCTCGTTCTGCTTCGGCCAACCTACTTTCTGCTTGCTTCTCGCCAGCGGTATGGCGGTTTCCAGCACTAGCCGACGTAATCGGCAAAAGCAAGCAGACAAGAACAAGTGAACACCGGCTAAAAATAGTCACGTTTAGGCTCCGTGAAAGAGAAGTGATAAAAA
>JAJRUA010000325.1 GCA_024278035.1 Planctomycetota bacterium
ATCTCGAAGCACCCGCACCACCCCCGGCCCCGTGCGGGTTCCATCCACATTGATATTGTAGTCGAGCCACGGGGCGATCATCAGCACACGCCGGTAGATGGTTCGATACCCCGGTTCGCCAAAAGCGAAAATTTCAGACCCCAAATGCTCCGGCGGATTCTCGACCGCAAACCAAGCGACCTCAGCCAGCGGTGACTCGATCTCTTCAAACCCCCAAGCCGGAAACGGCGCTTGCGAAGGGCTAGACGTTCCCGTTCGCTGAGGAACTCTTCCAACAAACGGCTGTAATTCGTTGCGGACCGTGAGCATGAGCACATCGTCGGCATCGCCCAGGCCGCGGCCATCGGTGGGTGCCGATTCGGGTAGCTCTTCATTGCTGCCGACGGCCAGACCACGTCCCTCTTCGTCCGTCGTGACGCTCGGTCCACGGAGGTTGCTTCCGGGAAGCGAGGAGATCGAGAGATCGATGCCAGCCGTCATGCCAACGCCTTGGGGGACCCCGTTGTCGGCATCGGGGCCGTCGTAAAGCCAAACGCTGGGGTAGTAATCGTTTTGCGGCCCTTCGATAATTTCGAGATACCCCTCGTTCGCTTCGAGGCGTCGCCAAGGGAGTGCCGGACAGGTGGCGTTCTCTAGGTCGCGGCTGAGAGCTTCTCGAACGCCGCGTAGGGCGCCGGCCTTTTCGATCGTCGCCCGGCGGCGGCTCACGCTTCCCGTAATGTTGGCAAACACCGTCACCACTGCCGCCATGATGAGCAGCGTGATCGCCATCGAAACCAACATCTCAACGAGTGTTAGGCCACGACCGGGTGTCAGTCCACGACGGGCTATCAGTCCACGACGGGGCGCTAGGCCACAAGGGAGCGTGAGGCCGGCGCGTATCGGGAGTTCGTATTTTTTCGTCAACGATTGATCCACGTCGTGTTTACTCTCTCTCGTTCGCCGAGCAATTATTGGCCCTTTCGCGCACTCGGTACCCTAATTGCATCACGCCGTAACTATTGTGTCAAGAAAGAGTTCGGTCGAATCGCGGTTTCTGGCAATTACAAAGGAAAAAAACGGCTGCAGGACCTCCAGTCCTCGGACGAATCGGGTAGGGAAAGCCAAATCAGCCTTTGCCGGGTAAGCTGGGGCCTATGGAACAGCCGACCAATGTCACGGACCTGCTGAGGGCGATGATCGCTATCGAAACGGTCACGCCTCGCGTCAGTGGCCGGCCCGACGCCGAACGGCCGCTCGGCGAAATGCTAAAGCGGCTTGCCGAGTCGTGGGGATGGAGAACCGAGTGGCTGCCGCTGGAGGGGTCGTTGGGTAAAGGGTCGTTGGACGAAGGAGCGTTTGGCAAAGGGCTTGCTTCCAACTTGTTGGTTTGGCCCACGGCATCCGAAACGCTCAGCAAGCAAAACCCCTCTTGGCTCGTCTTCGATAGTCACCTCGATACGGTCGGCATCCAGGGTATGACCATCGATCCCTTGGGGAGCGACTCGACCGCCGACACGATCTTTGGCCGAGGCGCTTGTGATACCAAGGGGACCGGGGCCGCGATGCTGTGGGCGCTCCGCCAAGCGGCTGACGCCAACACGCTCGTCCGGCCCGTGGCCATGCTAATGACCGTTGGCGAAGAGGACCAACAGATCGGCGCTCGTTCGTTCGTCCAATTCGATCGGCCACGCCTTGCAAAAGAACGAGGTTGGCAATTGGACCAGTTCGTCGTGGGCGAACCGACCGCCATGCAGGTGGTCGCTACCACGGGCGGCTTCATTCGGTGGAACCTCACAACGCACGGCATCGCCGCCCATTCAAGCCGACCCCACCTTGGTCGTAACGCAATCGTCGCCATGGCAAGTGCCGTGCAGGCTCTTCAAACAGAACACATCGACCAGCTCGCCGAGACGCACCCGCTCATTGGCCCCGGTAGTTGCAGTATGAATGTTATCCAGGGAGGAACCGAACTGAACATCGTGCCCGAGTCTTGCACGCTCAGCATCGACCAACGCCTCTTGCCGGGACAATCGGCAGACGAACAGCTCGCCCATGTTGCGGCGGTGCTCCATCGACTGAAGCAGGCAGACCCTGATTTTTCCTACACGTTGCACGATGTAGAAACCGTCGTACCGCTCGACTTGGAAGCCAATATGCCACTTGGCGAGTGGACGAAGACCGTCTTAAGACAAGCGGGCATCCCCTCGGCCATCACCGGCGAACCCTACACCACCAACGCGAATCACTTGGCTGCGGCAGGGGCTTCGTGCGTTATCCTTGGGCCGGGGGAGATTGCCAAAGCGCATACGAAAGAGGAGTCGATTCGCGTAACGGAATTGGAAACGGGGGTTCGGGGTTATCGGGCGCTGATGGAAACTCCTTTGGGCACGTAGCGCCTATTCTTGCCAGTAGCTTTTTTCCTCGCCCTCATTTTTTCGATAAAAATGAGGGCGAGGCTATGGCCTTGTTCCCCAGTTTGCTTTGAAATGGCGTTTGCATTTTGGACATCGTACTCTTTGGCCCAGGTACTTCTTCGGCACGTCATTGCCATGCTCGCACCCGGGGCAGATGATAACGAAGCGAAGCGATTCGAGATTCTCAAATCGTTCGGCTGGTACTTTATCAAACTCGATATCCTGGGCTTCGAGCATCGTCAGTTGCTCGATCGAAAGTTCGGCGATCTCAGCGATTCGGTTCGCCATGCAGCGAATCGCCTGCTCAAACAAATTACGCGCCGTACGCCCGTTGCCAAAAAACCGGTCGCGGTGCTGGTAAAGGTAATCGAACCCAACAAGAATTTTCGCTCGGGTAAGCGACCTCAAATGGTAGTGATTTTTGTCGCACATCTTGCCGAATATCTGCGCAAGCTCTAGCGGCGTGTAATCGATAAAATCCAAGTGGCGGCTGAATCGAGAAGAGAGGCCCGGATTGGATCGTAGTAAGTCGTGCATTTCATCGGGATAGCCGGCCAGGATGACGACAAGCCGCTGGCGGTCGTCTTCCATCCGTTTGAGGAGAGCCTGCACCGCTTCCTTACCAAAAGAGTCTTCTCCATCGGAAGCAATGAGGGTGTAAGCCTCGTCAATAAAGAGCACGCCGTCGAGCGCTTCGTCAATTTTCCGATTGGTTTTGGGGCCCGTTTGACCGGCGAACTCAGCAACCAAACCGGAACGGTCGGTTTCGACCAAGTGGCCCTTTTCAAGAACGCCCATAGCCCCCAACACTTTCCCCACGATGCGGGCGACTGTTGTTTTTCCCGTACCAGGATTGCCCTCAAAGACCATGTGCAGGCTGAGTTTTGTCGTGGGCAGCCCCGCCTTTTTCCGTTCTGCTTGCACTCGGAGAAAGTTGGTCAGCGTACGAACTTCTTGCTTGATGTTGTCTAGGCCAATCAGTTGGTCGAGTTCCTCAAGAGCTTCTTGCAATCGCTCCGCTGGTGACTCGACTTCTGTTTGTGTCGTCCTGGTGCTGGGGTGTTGGGGAGGAGTTTCCGGCAATCGGTCGGCGCTGTGCAAGATTTTCTTGATCGTTTCAATACGAGCCTCATGGGCCTGTTGGTGTTGGTCCGCTTCGTCGATGGGGATAGGCCGCAGGTGGAGATGCAGCTCGTCCTGGATCATCTTCACCCGATTTGACGCATCCGGCCTCATCGGTCCATCGATTCGGGCCACAACATTGGCAAGCTGTGTGACAATGGTTTCCAGATCGCCCACAAGATTGCGTAGCGGTGCGATTTGGTCGAAAGGCCGAACCAAGGCGTACCACCTTAGCGACAAAGCTTTTTCTGAAATTTCAAGTAGAGCCGCCTTAAGGGATTCGCCTTCCAGTCGCCGGCCCCATAGATGAAAAATCAGAATCTCAGCCAGGCGTTGCTCGTTCTTACTCCAGCGGCGATCGGCCTCGCAGATCGTCACAAAGACTTTGACTAACAGTGCCCGATGCAAATCGTCCATAAGTTGGACGAAATGCTCTGGAGACTCCGGCAACTGATCCGGGAACTCACGAACGAGGAGCCGACCGCTAGAGACGTACAACTCTTGGCAATCGTCTAGCAACTGGCGGAAGTGCGAAGGCAAGTCGGTGGAGTTGTCATCAGGCATGTTGTCCATTATCAAGGGGCGGAGAGCGAGCAGGAAGGGGCGGTTGCCCTGGCTTGCTAGTCTGTGGCTCTGGCCCTCGCCAGGATGGCGAGGCTATGGCCCTGCTCCGGGGTGGGCTGGTATCCTTTGGCTAGCGATTATCTGATAGAGTAATTCCGTAGAAAAATCTCCGTCCCTTTAAGAACAGGACCTAAAGAAAAATGGCGTTACCAAAAACTTTATCGGAACTTGTCGGGCTTGATGGAACGCCCTGCTCTTTTGGCGAGTCGGCTTTGATTGTTATCGATTGCCAGGAGACCTATCTGAGCGGACCCATGAAGTTGGAGGGTGTTGAGGAGGCTCTGGACGAAGTCGAGCAAGCGCTCGCTCTGGCCCGGAAAGCAGGCTCTCCCGTGTTTCATATCGCACACGATGCGGGCCCCGGATCGCTGTACGACGTTCAGGCAGAGAGTGGCAAAATCGCCGACCAGGTCGCCCCCGCGGGAGAAGAACCAACGATCGTCAAAAATTACCCTAACTCCTTCGCGCAAACCGACCTCCATGATCGTTTACAGAAACTCGAGGTTAAGAATCTGATTGTCGTTGGCTTCATGACCCACATGTGTGTCAGTTCAACGGCTCGCGGTGCGTTTGACCTTGGCTACCGGACGACCGTCGTCGGCGACGCCACCGCGACACGCGATCTGCCGACGGCAGACGGCCAAGTGGTCCAGGCGGCAAACGTACGCGAAGCCGCTTTGGCCGGTCTCTCGGACCTGGTTGCCGTGGTTGTGAAATCGACGAAGGACTTGCCCGCATGATGGCTGACTCCCAACCGGCACGACGGTTCCATCGCATTCGTAACGATCACGCTAGCGAGACGGCGGAGGATTATGTCGAGGCGATCGCAGATCAAATTTCTGAAGCGGGGTCATGCCGCGGGGCGGATCTTGCGCGTCAGTTCGGGGTGAGCCATGTGACCATCACCAAAACGATCGGCCGGTTGCAAACCGAAGAGCTTGTTGAGACCGAACCGTATGCGCCCATCCGTTTGACTCGCAAGGGATTGGCCCTGGCCACCGCCGCCAAACGTCGCCATGAAACGGTGCTTGCGTTTTTATTGGCCCTTGGCGTTCCGACCGCTTCGGCAGAAATCGACGCGGAAGGGATCGAACACCATGTGAGCGATGAGACCCTCCGGCAGTTTGAAGCGTTTCTCTCAGAGGCAAAAAAATGACCTTGCCAGCACCGCTCCGAGTGGCTTGTGTTGGGGGAAGCATCACCTTCGGGCTCGGCTTGGCCGATCGCCGGCGTGAATGTTATCCGGCGGTGCTGGGTGAGTTGCTCGACTCTCAAGGCGAGAGTCGAGGCCTTGGCCCAGGCCCGATTGTGGTAAAAAACTTCGGCTACAGTGGCGCGACCGCTTCCCGAGGTGGCAACGAACCTTACTGGAGAACGCCGAGCTTTACGGCAGCGACCCGTTTCCGTCCGCATGTGACTCTGCTCATGCTGGGCACGAACGATGCTCAGTTTGCCAACGCCGAGTCACGGCAGACGTTCGCTGCCGATCTGGCGGCACTGATCGACCATTTCAGAAAAGTGGTGGAAGACGAAACGACCGGGGCCCCGGTCGGAAACGTTTTGATTGCTCAGCCTCCCCCTGTTTTCCCACCCGTGCCGGAAATCGATTTCGGGGCACTAGAGGAGATTATTCGGCCAACGATCCGGCAAGTTGCGGTAGAGAAAAAGGTGCCGCTGCTTGATATGTTCGCACCGTTTGCAGAGGCGAACAGCGATTTCCCGGATGGTTTGCATCCGAGTGCGCCGGCGACACGCCGAATCGCCCAGATTGCTTTTGAGACGCTAGTTGGGTGGCCAAGCAAGAACTAGAACTCACAACTAGCGCCTAGCAACTCCTTCTACGCGGTGCGTAGGGCCGCTTTGACGCGACGGATCGCTTCTTGGAGGTTGCCTGCGCTGCCGCTGAGTTGGGTTGGGGCGTTGTCAGCCAGTAGTCGCTCGACCCGATGGTGGGCGGAGATCACGGTCGAATGGCTCCGCCGACCAAAGTGATCGCCAATCTCGCTCCAGGCACTGCCGGTCATTTTTCGGGAAAGCCACATTGCGAGCATTCGTGGTTCAGAGCAGCTTTTCGTCCGCTTGCTCGATTTCAGTGCGGCGGCATCCACGCCAAACACGCCGCAAACAGCTTTCTCAATATCGACGATCCGCACAGGTGGCGTTGCCAATCGGTTCAGGTCCGCAGCGACCTGTTCGGCAAGTTCGGCGTCGAGGGGTCGGTCGAACGTTTCGTGGAGCAGCAGCATCCGGTTGAGCGCGCCGCCAGCTTCGCGGGCTCCGCCTGAGAGTTGACGGGCCAAAACTTGCACCGCCTCTTCTGGCAAGAGAGCCTCTCGCTCTTTGCAGCACGTCGTCCAACCTTCAGGCACCTCGGTCTTTCTCGGCCGCTGGATGCTTTCTGAGCGGTTCTGAAATAAGCTCTTCGCCGCCCGACGGATCAACTCGGCACGGGCCCCAGTGTCGGGTAGCCCCAGCTCGACGGCGATGCCCCCCGATAGTCGGGAGATGATTTCGGGGCCCAGCCCTCGCAGTTCGTTCAGGCTACGATCGCTCGTCAGCACGATACGGGCTCCCTCATTCGTCAGCACATCGATCGAATGCTGTAGCTCTTCGATGGTTCGCTCTTTACCGAGCAATTGGTGGACGTTGTCGAGCAGCAAGAGGCCGACTCCCCGGTGTTTTTGGCGGAAGCTGGGAAGGCCGCCCCCTCGGATTGCTTCGACAAAGGAGACCAAGAACTGTTCGGCGGTGAGCCGCAGCACCCGCCGGCGTCCGGCACGGGCCGCCGTGGCCATGGCCTTCAAGAGATGCGTCTTGCCCGTGCCCGAGGGACCCCACAACAGAGCGGGACTTGCCGCAAGATCGCCCGCCATGATACGGCGGCAGATTCTCGTCGCCTCGGCGGTCGAGGGGCTGACGACCCAGTCGGCCAAAGGATCCGTCTGCGAAGGGCTTGCCGTTCGCTTGGCCGCCGTTCGCTTGGCCCCTGTGGGGACAGGAGCGACTGGAGAGGCAGAGGTGACGCCAGGTCGTGTAGCCGAACGTTTTGCAGGGGCTGACGTTGCAGGAGCTGCACTGGCTGGCTTGACGGCGTACGTCAGCGGTGGCGGGTTGGTCCCGCCCAATTGGCCGAGCGCTTCTTGCAACTCACTGCCGAACTGCTTCCGCACCAAGTCGCGCTCAAAAGACGATCCGACAACGATCCGTAACTCCTGACCGGCACGCTCGATTCGGACCGTACCGCCCAGCTCTCCTTTGCCAAACCATGTGGCGTATCGTTGCTCGCCAACCCGGTCTCGGATTGCCTCGCGGAACGCCTCTAGATTGCAGCTACCATCCATGAATCACATCCTGTGCCCAATGTACGCAACGTCACTGTAGCGAGAGCCCGCCTTCTTGGCGCGCTTCGGATGGCGACCTTGTTACCCGGGGGGATTTCGATCGGTATAACCGCTCAAAAAACCGCCCTGAAGGTCGCCGCTACCCGTGCGACTGGCCCCTACGGAGCGAAGGGACCGCGTACTTTGATAAGCCTGTCTGCCGACCATAAAGGGTCAGGCAGACGAGGCGTTTCCAATGTCGTTTGAAGGGCCGATTCTACGCTTGCTAGCAACGCTGTCAAACGACTTTATTGAGGCAGGGGAAAACTACGGCGGGAAGACGTAGAAAGTCCGTCGAAACTCGGTCGGCTCGCTCTTTCAACAGACCGAACTTGCAGCACAGCGATTGGGGATAAGTGGTTGAGTAAGCAAAAATGCAGGGCGAATCGGGTGCCGTAAGGCCCAGGAGTTTTTGTGAATTCGGAATTTGGAATGCGGATATGCGGATAGCAGAATAATTCGCAAGCGACTGGCGAACCGGCCTGCCGACGGCTTTCACCGCACGTAAACGAACCGGCGGGTCCACGTAATAAAACCAGCAGCCTCGTAGAGCCGCCTGGCAGGCCCGTTGGTGGAATCGACGGCAACCACCAACTGGTCGGCCCCCCGACAGGCGGAGACACGGATCGCTTCAGCTACGATCGCCTGGCCCAATCGTTGGCCACGGGCGTGAGGGGCAACTCCCATGTAAACCAGCTCGTACTGCTGTGAAGCGGGGTGTTCCGTGAGCAACAACACTCCATCATCCTGGGAGCCCTTGGCACTATGGGGAGCTTTTGCATGCCGAACAAAGAACCAATCGCTCGGCTTGTACTGCCCCGTTGATCGGTAGCCGGCCAGCATGTCTTCTTGATCGCGGCGTCCCTCCATCCCAGGACAATCGAGACTATCCACGTAGGTTGCCTGAAGGGCCCGCTTGAGCCGATTGAACTCCGATTCTTGGTAGGGTTCGAACTGAAACGCGTCGGGGACTGAAGGGAGGGCCTCTTCTGCTTTCAGGCCACGGCCCATGTAGAGTAGCTCCGCCATTCGTTGGAACCCAACCTTCAGGAGCGACCGGATTCGGGGGTCGTCGTCCACCTCAAAGAGGGCCTGCACCAGGACCACTCGGGCAGTTTCGGCACGGTGGAGGGCCTCTGTAAGAAGGCCATCGACAATGCTAGTAACGATGCCATCGGGGGCGTCGTCGGTCGTCTCTGGGGGCCAAAGGGCGGCGGCTTGGCCTGGGCTCGGCTGAGCCCAGGTTGCCCCGACGATGCCTGCCGAAGTCCGTGCGACGATCAGGGCATCGAGGGCCCCCAGGCGCTCAGGCGGCTGTGCCGCAACCGCATCAATCAGCCCACTTCGTGCCGACGGAGCGACCCCCTGTAGCACCAGCTCTATTGCTGGGCGTTGTTCTGCGGGCGTAGCGACACCGATTTGGAACGGTGGGTTTTGCATGGTGCCGATTGTACCGATCCGGTGAGCTTTCGTCAGTTCGGCCAGCGGAACCGATTGCGATACCCCTGGAGCGGGGCGATGTCTTTATTGAGCTTTCCGGGCGTATGAGAGACGGTCGTCCCCTTGACTCCGCCGTTGGCGGCATCGGCTGCTGAAGTCGTTGGCTCCGCTTCCGTTAGCACGGGAGCCGGCTTTTGCAGATCATCGGGCACAACCGAACGAGAGGGAAACACGGGTTTGCCCGGTGGCTTGGGGCGTGGCATGCCGGCAATCTGTGGCAGGCCCGTCTTCGTGTCTGCTAAACCGGGCAAATCGAGTCGCGGGGGCGCTTGGGGGG
>JAJRUA010000326.1 GCA_024278035.1 Planctomycetota bacterium
GACGAGGTAGATTGAGTATTTGTCACGGAGGACATCGACGTGGTCTTTGGTTAGGCCTGAGAACGAGAACATGCCCAACTGTTTTTGGATGAAGCTGTAGTCCCCTGCCGCACCGTGCTCATCGAGCTTGGCGACCAGCAGGGTTCGCATTTTGTGAATCCGGTCACGCATTTGGGCCACTTCGCCGATCCACTGTTCATGAAGGCGTTCATCCCCAAGGATCGTGGCAACGAGCGACGCTCCATGGGCGGGCGGATTCGAGTAATTCGTCCGAATGTTTCGCTTGACTTGGCTTTGGACCGCGGCGCATTGCGTGGAATCCGAAGCGACGAACGTCAGCGCACCGACCCGTTCACGGTACAGCCCAAAGTTCTTCGAGTAAGAACTGCAAACGACCAGCTCGGCCCCGGGGCGGCAAAACTCTCGCAATCCGGCAGCATCTTCCTCGACACCGCTGGCAAAACCTTGGTAGGCAAAGTCGAGGATCGGCAGTAGGCCTCGGTCATAAACGGCATCGGCAATGGCTTTCCATTGGTCGGGTGTCGGGTCGATACCGGTCGGGTTATGGCAACAGCCGTGCAGAAGAATCGCATCGCCGGCGGGCATTTGGTTGATCGCTTCGATGGCCGCTTCAAAGGCAAAGCCATTGGTTGCCTTGTCGAAATAGACGAATGTCTTCGTCGGCACGTCGGCAGCGGCGAAGATGGCCGAGTGGTTGGCCCAGGTCGGGTCGGTGAGCCAGAGCGTCGCCTTGGGCAGATTGCGATGCAAAAAATCGCCTGTGACACGCAAGGCACCCGTGCCACCCGGCGTGTGCGACGTGGCGGCTCGGCCGGAGGCGATGATCTCATGCCCGGCACCCAACAAGAGACGTTGCACGGCATCGCCGAAGGCGGGGTCACCCGAAATCGGGAGGTAAGACTTGGTCACCTCACTGGCCGTAACACGCCGAGTCGCTTCGAGGACCGTCGGCAAGATGGGGGTGACGCCCGTCTCGTCTTGATAAACGCCAACGCCGAGGTTGATTTTCTCAGGATGGGGATCCGCCTTGTAGGCTCCGGTAAGGCCAAGGATCGGATCGACAGGTGCCGATGGAATCGTTTCAAACATGGTGGAAGAAGGATAGGGATAGGGAGGGAAATAGAACCACGAAGGAACGACGGAAAAAAGCAAAACGGCTAGAGAACGCTAAGGCTCCAACTCCCCGCCCTTCCTCTCGGATGTGGAGTAGGAATGCAAGGCTTATTTTCTATATGCCGGCAGGTTCCATTCGAGCGTCCTCCAGCCTATTGGAATAGCCCACAGCCTACAGGGAGCAGCGAGCATGTCCATGGACCACAAATTTCGTAAGTCTTGAATTACCACCAGAATTCAGTGCGGGCTGCTAGGAGTAGCTCACTCGGGGATCGACGATGGCGTACAGCAGGTCGGCCAGGAGTTGCCCCAAAAGGGTTAGCACGCTGAACATGAGCATCAGGCCCATGAGCGTAGGGTAGTCGCGTTCGCGGATCGACTCGAAGAACAGTTTGCCCATGCCGGGCCAACTGAAAATTTGCTCGAGAATGATCGATCCCGAAAGCAAGGCCGGCAAGGTAAGGCCGATCATTGTCACGAGCGGGATCAGTGTGTTCCGAAACGCATGGTGCAGCAACACACGCCGTGGTCCAACGCCCTTGGCTCGGGCCGTGCGTATGTAATCCTGACGAATCACTTCCTGCATATTCGCACGCACGAATCGACTGTAGTACGCCAAGCTGCCGTACGTGTAGCAAGTGATGGGCAACAAAGCATGGCGGAAGAGATCGACCATTTGACCACCGTAAGAAAGCGAATCGAAGTTGTCGCTCACCATACCAAACAGTGGCAACTCGAACGCTGTGCCTCGCAACTGAATCGCAAAGAAGACTTGCAGCATCAGTGCCGCAACGAACGACGGCAACGAGTAAAGCATATAGAGAACCGTACTCAAGATTCGCTCTTCCAACTTGTTGCTCCGAGCGGTTGCGTAGAGCCCCATGGGGATTGCCAGAAGATAAGTCAGCAGCAACGATGAAATCGAAAGCATCAGCGTCGGCTTGATGCGTTCCTTGATAAGATCAAGAACCGGTGCGTTGCGCGAGAGGGAGGTTCCGAGATCGCCCGTCACCGTTTGGCCCAGCCACTTGAAATAGGCCGTATACCATGGCTGATTCAGGCCATACATCTCACGCATCATCTCAATATCTTCGTTGCTAGGCCGTTTATCGGGGCCCATCGACTCAAGCTGCATCAGCAGCGGATCCCCCGGCATCATGCGAATCAGCCCGTAGACGACGAACGTAATCAACAGGAGCGTCATCGCCGCCAGCAGCAGTCGTCGGATGAGATAATCAAGCATCGAGAGTCGCAAATAACAAAGATGAGGTAATGAAGCTCTATAAAGAAACTTTGTACAAATGGTTTTAAGAAGGGGAACACTAATCTTCACTAATCGACGACAATCCATTTAATGGTGATTGGCATCGATTAGTGTTCCCAATACTTTTTGTTTTTACGTGAGTCTTTACTCAACGCTGGGTGCCCAAATGGAACCGAAGCCGGGGCCATAACTGAACGGCCCGCGGGGGCTGAAACGGTATCCCCTCAGCCGTTTATTGAAAGCGTAAAAAGAGCTGCGGGTGTAGAGGAACAGATAGGGTTGGTCCTCGTAAATAAGGTTGCTGATTTCACCGTAAATTTCGGCCCGCTTCTCACGGTCGAACTCTTTCTCGCCTTCGTCATAAAGACGATCGACTTCGGGGTTCGAGTAACCACCGTAATTGCGATCTTCGCCCGTGCCCAAGATATTTTTGCCCGTGTAGGGATCGGCCCCGGCCCCCCAACCCGCCATCATCGCCTGGAAGTTTTTCTTGAAGCACCGCTCCTGGAGCACCGCCGCTTCGAGCGGAGCGATATGGCATAGGATGCCGATACTTTCGAGGTTCTCTCGAAATAGATTGCAAATGGCAACCCGATCCGGCTTGTTGCTAACAATCAACGAGAACTCGAAGGGAACAAGCCGGCCATTGATTTTCTTATCACGAATGCCATCCCCGTCGGAGTCAGCCCAACCGGCGGCATCGAGCAAGTCTTCTGCTTTGTCCAAGTCAAACGTGAACTCTGGTGGCGGATTCTTCGGATACATCCAAGCATCGGGATGCGATATGCCGTAACACTTTTGATAGAGACCAAAGCAGAGGTCGTCGAGCATCTCATCGTAATCCATCGCGTAGGCAAGTGCCTGCCGAACCTGTAGGTCTTGGAACAAGGGCTCCTTCAAGTTCCAACCGATATAGAAATAAGTCCATTCTTTTCCACGAACCTTGGTGTTGGATCGATAGAATTGGTCATCGCCCGTCTGGGTGAGCCACTGCTCAGCCCCCAGCAACCCCTCGGAAATGTCGCCCGACTTGAGGGCCAAGAGCGAGGTGTTTTGGTCTTCGATAATCTTGAAACGAATCTTCTTGAAGTAGGGCTTGTCGCGCACTTGCTTTCCTTCGTGCATGTAATAAGCCTCGCGGCGGCCGAGCACGATTTCTTGTCCCCGCTGCCGCTTGAGGATTTCGTACGCCCCGCCCACCACGGGGTTTTTCTCGATGCCTGCGTGGTATTCGCTTTTACGCAAGGTCGGGTCCTCGGCGATTGAGTCCTCGTAAATATGCTTGGGGATCACCGAGAAGTTGATGTTCCAGACATTCGTTGCCAGTGGCTTTTTGTGGAAGAAAATTAGCGTGTGGTCATCGTACGCTTCGACCCATTTTAGTTCGTTGGTACCTGATCGCATCGCCGGCACAGGGACAGGCGAACTCATAATAACCTGGAAGGAAAACGCGATATCATGGGCCGTGATCGGTTTGCCATCGGACCAAGTCAGATCGTCCCGCATCACCACTTTATCGACCATCCGATCCTTGCTCGTTTGCCATGAAACGACGGCATCGCTACTGGCAAACGGTGTCATGTTCCAGTCGTAACCAAACAGACCGAATCCGGTTAAACCACCCACCTGGGCCTCGGCCATGCTGCTTGTCAGCAAGGGGTTGATAGCACGCAAGTCTTGCTGCAAAGCTCGGTTGATCGTGAAATCAAAATCTACACCTTCACCACTCTCGGGTGCGAGAACGGACAGGGCACTGAGGATTTTCTCATTCGTTTCATCCGAAACATTGTGAAGCGCGAGGGCTTCCTCAACCGTCACGAGCGGCGGTTCGTTCTTCTTCTGCTCGCGCAAAAGAGCCATCGAATCTCGCACAGGGCTGTCGATCCACTCCGTCTGGGCCTCCAGTTCTGCGAGCGTCGGCACTTCAAAAGGGTCGATCAGGTCGCCAAGAACAAAGGGTTTTTTCGATGAGGCGGCGTCTTCCTGGTTTTCTTCCGGGCTACTAGCTTCAGGGGCGATCGTTTCTTGTTCTACTGCCTTTTCTCCCTTCTCGGGCTCTTTTTTACCTTCTTTACTTGCTTTGCTAGGCGAAGAACCACAGCCTATTGCTAGTAGGAGCGTTAGGCAAAAAAAGAAGCGGACGAGCGTCGTGGAATGAGTAATAAACGACATCGGGCAGAACATTGACCATGAGGACAGGGAAAGCACATCGCAAGCGGGGCAATCTAGCACGTCTTTTTAAGCGGGGTCAACGACAGAGTGTCAGTGTTTCAGGGGGATTTCGTCGCCTAGCCAGTACCGAAAGAGGATTTTCGGTCCTCCAGCGGTTGCGTTTCTCTTTGTCGCTGGTATCCTGACCAGTCGTGTGTTGGTGGTCGGCCTCGTACAGCTTGCGGGTCCGACGTAATAGGGAACTCCGGTGTAATTCCGGGACGGCCCCGCCGCTGTAATCGAGCGTTGCTTCAGCCGAAGCCCCCCCCTGCTAGACCCTTTCTTTTCGCCATTGTTGTCGTTTCCCGAAGGCTTTTTGAAGCATTTCGGGGCACGACGACGAGAAGGCAGGTCGCCGCAGGCTCGACAAGTCAGAAGACCTGCCAACACGTTGTTTTGTGGATCGCTCCGAGGGAGAGCGCCCACGTTTTATGAAACGACTTGTTATGAAACGACTTGTGTCGTTGCGCGATTTTTTATGGTTCCCCTTGAGCGTGCGCTGTCGTACGCGCGAAGGGAGTTCGTAATCGCAAAACGGTTGTGGATAAGTCGGTGAAAAAGAAGCGAGAACCGATGTCGGCCTGCCGACCCACTTTCGATTCCTCACGGCGTGTACCCTCGTGCGCGTTCACGTTGGTGGA
>JAJRUA010000327.1 GCA_024278035.1 Planctomycetota bacterium
CCCTAGCCGGTCAACGGGGTGCGATTCGTCAGGAACAAAAGTCGCTCGCCGAAGACCGCTCCCTAGCCGAGCGCCAGTTGGATCTTGCCTGTACCGAAAAACAATTGGCCGATGCACGCAAATCATGGCGCGAACATGCGGTCGTCAATCACGCGCTCGAACAAATCCGAACCGACTACGAGGCAAACCGACAACCCGAGACCCTTGAAGAAGCCTCCCGCTACATGGCTCAACTAACCGGCGGCGAGTACAAGCGAGTTTGGACCCCGTTAGCAAACGATGTGCTACTCGTCGAAAACTCTGCCGGCGAATCGCTCACGGTCGACGTCCTAAGCCGCGGCACACGCGAACAGCTGTTCCTCAGCGTCCGCTTGGCACTAGTCGCCAACTTTGCCCGACGCGGCATCCGTCTGCCCATGGTCCTCGACGACGTACTCGTGAACTTCGACGTCATACGCGCCCAACGAGCCGCCGAAGTCCTATGCGAATTCGCCGCAGGCGGACACCAGCTCTTAGTTTTCACCTGCCACGAGCACATCTGGAACATGTTTAAGTCGCTCGACGCCGACTGCCGTCGCCTCCCAGGTCGAGGCCTCCAACCGGCCGTCGAACCAATCGAAGTCATTCCCGAAGTCATCACCGAAGTTGCGGTCGAAGAAGAAGCCCCAAAGCCACCTCCCAAAAAACGTCGCGAGCCCAAGCCTGTCGAAGTCGTCACGATCGTCGAAGAAGCCGAGCCCGAGAGTTTCTATGAGTACCCGTTTGTCGAACAGATCGAACAAGAAGAAATCGTTACGCAAGTACCAGTAGCACTCCAGCCGCAGGCAACCGAGTTGGCGTCTATGGGAGAAACCACCTACGATTGGTCATCGAGCCAAGTCTCTCTGGAACGAAATCGCGACCAGGAAGAGTCCGCCCTCTCAAGCGTAGCCTCTGACAATGCAGTAGCTTACATCCTCTCCGAATCGAACATGACAAAAGATCACGGAGCCGACGACCATCTCATCCAACGGCGAGCGTAAATCAAACTCAAAAATGGCGGAGCCCGCAGCTCTCCCTAACGCTGGTGTTCTAAGCCCGAGCCGCAATATGAGCCACGCAACCAAGCTAGGCGATCGCCGCAGGTTTTTTTGAACCCGAACAGCCGACTGAACAGATTCATGCCGGTCGAAATTGCAGCAGATCTGCCGGCCCGGGGGATCTTGGCCAACAGATGCTGCTGCGTTCTTTTTCGATTTCGTTCAACTACTTTTCCCGAGAGCTATCTCCATTTGAAAACTCGGAATACGCCTTCGCCTTCTTGGACTCGCTGAGGGAGTGCGAGGAGCCGATCACGGTAGAGGCTTAGTAGTATGGCCGTGCCAAAGAAGAGCCCGCCACCGACCATCATCGTGACGGCGGTGGTTTGTAGTTGGTCGGGCAGTTGGATCAGCCCAACTAGGCTTATCAAGTAGACCGCGATCGTGCCGCCGCCGACGAGTGTGGACCAGCGGATGCGGCAGAGGATACCGGCGCCGAGCAGTGCCATACCGATCGAAAGCACTCCGACTTCGTGTAGTAGTACCCAGCCTGAATTGGCCGGAACCTCGCCAAAGCGTTGCGCGAGTAAACCGAGGGTTAGTGGTACGGCAGTGAGTAAGCTGCCGATAGCGAGGTTGAAGCTCACAAGCTGCTGCTTGGTTTCTTCTTCGCGGTACCAGCCCAAGTAACCTGCCGAGATGAATAGAAAGCCGACAAGAGTCGCTAGGAGTTCTCCTCGTTGCAAGAAACTGAGATTGCTCAATGAGTTGAGGACAAGCAAGGAGAGGAGAATTTCGCCGAGAGCGAGGATGAAGAAATGTCTCCGCCATGCCGGCTGCCTTGAAAGCATCGTAGCAGACACAGCTGCAACGACTTGGATAACGAGAAGAGAGAGTACTGCCCAGTGGGTTTCGCTGGTCAGCAAGCGAGCAAGGGCCATCAGGATCGTGGCGGCCCCTCCTAATGAAATGCCTAATCGCCCGGCCCATAGCGAGATGGTTGCGACTTTTGAAACTTCCTTGTGGAATTTCGCAGCAAGTTCGCCCGCAGCTAAGCAGACAACTCCGAGGATCGCAAGAGTCGAGAGAAAAATGTAGGGAGTGACATCCAGAAACAAGAGCAGCTGCCAGATGGCGGCGCAGGCGCTGAGGGTAGCCATGACCGTGGGGGCGGTGCGAGAAACACGGATGCTTGCAAGAGCAAAGCAGACGGCCCCTTCGGCAAACAACACGGCACACCATAAGTTGGGGTGGGCAACCGTTGCAACGTTCATCAGCCCCAAGGTCATAACGATTCCTAAAACTAGAAGGATGGTTGTGCCAAGCTGGGCTGCATGTGAGCAGGCTTTTTGGGTTGTTTCTGATTTCGAGGCGATTGAAATGCCAGCAAAAGCAAGTGGAATCATCATTCCAAGCGTTAGCGCGGCAATCGAAAGAGGGATCGTTAGTATGTCGAACAGAAGGAGACTACTCCAGACCAGCAGGAAGGCTGCGGAGCCGAAATAGCGGCCTTGGGGACGAACCACAAGCTGGGAATAAATATAGGAGTAGGCTCCGCCTAAGACTAAGGCGAGTGAGATTATTTTGAGTTTTGCATCGCTAGCGATAGCAGGAACTTCTAGCAATCCCCAGCCGCTGAGATACGGTCCGTAGAACCGTCCACAAAGGTGGCCGGTGAAAAGAACGGCAATACCGATGCTAAGGACAATGTGCCCTGCTCGAAAGAATTCGCGTCCGAAGCGTTCGCGAGAGAATATGCCTTCACCCGGGGCGAACGCTCGTTCGAGATGGATGCAAAGCATTCCGAGAATTACAAGGAACGAGGAAGGAGGAACGATTTCCCAAAAACGGCCTACTTGACGGTCGGCTAGGAAGAGCATCCCGGTCATGGTAACTCCGCCGACGATGACATGCACAAACCAAGGGTCTGCGAGCAATCGTGCGACTAAGACATAAACGGCAACACAGACGAGTGCCGGGATCCAGAGATGTCCGCCTTGGTCGAGAGTAATGAGACCTTGGGCATCGTAGAACCAGAGGTTCAGCGGCATGACAAGGCAACCGAGTAGGGTGATTCCTTTGGAAGCCGTTTTGTAGCGAGTGTAGTGAAATCCAGCCAGTCCGGCGCCTAGCAGAGCAGCGCTGGCCGCTCCTAAACAGCTTGCGACGACCAGTCGATTCGCGAATACTCCAACCGACCAAAGCCAAATCACAAGCCCGATAACGAGCAAGCCGCCGCCTACGAGCATAAGACCTTGGAGCGTACGCGGGTCGAGTAACACTTCAAGGAGCCTACGCGGCGGGTGGTTAGGTTGTTGCGTGTTTTCTTGCGGCCTTTCAAATGAGATTTTGACTTCGGCCTCTGGTTTAATATCTGGCTCTAGTCCGGCATCTGGCTTGTCTTGGTCTTGCATGGTCTTATCCCCCGATAAGTGAGAATGAGTGGGTGGTGAAAAGGGACATATCACAGCCAAAGGCGGTTAATCGATGCCCTTGCTGTTTTTCTTAAAGCACGTTGAATGCCAGAACACCCCGAAGAACACGTAAAATGTTTCCTCAAAAGGACTTAGGTATATTTTGAAGGTTATTTTCTTTGGAATTACCATATGGCATGTACACTGAGTGCTCGCCCATAGACTTCGGATGTACACACGTAAAGGAGTGACCAGAAGTGATAAGCAAGTCTGAACGACACTTTTTGAGCACGCTGTCGAAGCTGACGTACTGCAATCCGTTCGCGACCGAACGGCTTGAGTTAGAACGCCAGGCACTTGGAGATCGGTATCAGGCCGAGGACTACCTGGCTTGGAGCAAAGATATTCGACTTGAGGATTCGGACCGGCCGAATGTGGTTTTGCTTACTTCGCGAGCCGAAGAGTTAGTTGAGAAGTTGCATAAGAAACTTCAGCGTGGCGAGCCGGCTGACGAATCGGCGCTTGCCTTGTATCAGGACCTTGTCGCTTACGTTTTGTACTACCGGCATACGGCTAAGATGAAAGTGGATTCTACGCTGCTGAGCGATCGGAAGTCGCAACGCAAGATCAGCAAGATTTGGCAAGATTTTTTGTGCGAGTCGAATCACTACTTGAAGTTGCCAGACCGTAATTTTTCGGTCGAAGGGGAACCGGCCCACCAGTTTGCGTGTTTTTTTCAGGTGCGCCGAGCTTTTCGATATATCTTTGATAACATCCTTGGCGATTCGCGACCGGCGATTGAGTTGCGGGCCATGGTTTGGCAATCGGTTTTTACGCATGACATGCGGCGATATCGACGGTTGCTTTACGATCGTATGCGGACAATGACGACCCTGATCACGGGTCCGTCGGGAACTGGCAAGGAACTGGTCGCACGGGCGATTAGTTTGTCGCAGTACATTCCGTTTGATTCGGAACGAGAGCAGTTTTCAGGATTGCTTGCAAAAGCGTTTGTGCCGGTGAACCTTTCGGCGCTTTCGCCAACGCTGGTTGAGTCGGAGCTTTTTGGTCATGGCCGTGGCGCATTTACGGGGGCGTTGGCTGATCGGCAAGGTTGGCTTGAAGTTTGTCCGGACTACGGGGCCGTGTTTCTTGACGAGATTGGCGAGCTAGACCCGGCGATTCAAGTGAAGCTGCTGCGTGTGGTGCAGAATGGCGCGTATTCGAGAATTGGTGAATCGGATGAGAGAAAGTTTACTGGGAAATTGTTGGCAGCAACCAACCGAGATTTGGCGGAGGAGATTTCTGCAGGGCGGTTTCGAGAAGATTTGTACTATCGACTTTGTTCTGATCGTATTGAAACGCCGGCGCTGATTGACCACTTGCAGGACAACCCGAATGCACTTCAGGGGCTCATTGCGTTTATTTCGCGTCGACTCGTTGGGGAGGAAGCCGAGGAGCTGACCTCCGAGGTTGAAGCTTGGGTCGCGGGGCATATGGATGCCGATTATTCTTGGCCGGGAAACATTCGCGAGCTTGAGCAGTGTGTTTGCAATGTTCTGATACGGCAGCAGTATCAGCCTCGGAATTTGGCGCCGGCGGTTACCGAAGAGGACCGCGGCAAGCTGTGGCTTGCGGAAGCCGAGCGTGGAACGCTGACATTTGCTGACTTATTGAGCCGCTACTGCACATGGGTTTACGCAAAGTTGGGCAGCTA
>JAJRUA010000328.1 GCA_024278035.1 Planctomycetota bacterium
TCCCGCTTGTTTCTTATCTTTCGACTTTGCCATCCGATGCCATCACGATCTCATGGGTCAATGCATTTAGGGCAATCAATAGTGTGTCCCTAGTAGTAAGGGAAATAAGCATAACACGAGGCCCCTCCCCTGCGTACCGGGGAAAGGGGAAAGCGGTTGGCTTTCAGCTAAGCGACAAGCCTTTCTTAGCGGACCTCTGAAAGCCAATGGCCTATCTCGTCGTCCTTGCCGCATCATCTTCCTTATTTTGCAGTAGGCCTTTTGCTACCCGCCCGTTGCCCTCCCCCACCGCCCGATTCTCTATGGCGCTAGATTGTCATCTCCCCCGGGAGTTTGCTGATGGAAATGAGTCGTCGCCGGAGTGAGGGGCCGGAGTCGCTGTTCATTGCGTCCGATCATTTGCCGAAGAGCCCAGGGCACGTGCTTTACACGAAGCTGAATCGGCTACTATCCCACGCCCACTTCGAGGAGAATCGGCTCACAGCGAGGCATCGCTTGGCGATTGGGCGGTAGGCATAACGGTCGGGCTACAAGCATGTGCTGGACTTTGACCTGGGCAGCACTGAGAGTGCGGAAGTGGTCCGTGACTTGACGCGTCGCTTGATGGCAAGAGGCTTTCATTGCGGCCGTCGTTTGCTGGCGGTCCTCGACGGGAGCGACGCGTTACGGTGCGTGGTGAAAGAGTTTTTTCCTGACAGCGTGATTCAGCGCTGCTTGGTTCACAGTTCGACACTCAATTTGCTCAGTGGTAAGCCACGCCGACGGAGGGTTGCTCAACGAAGGGGTTGATAATCATCAGCGGCCCTTGAGGGGCCGATTTTTTGATCGAAACGCTGCGATCTTTCTTCGAGGCTTTCGGAGCGGTCGCCTTACCTTTTCTCGCTGAACTCGGAACGTAGGGGTTCACGATCGTTACGGGCTCACAACCTTGCACTACATCAGGCGTGCGGACACTCGGTCCGTAAGCGAAAGGACTGTAGCCGTAGGTGCGAGGAACGGGCGCACTGTAGTAAACGGGCGGGTGGGCTGCAAAATAGGGGACACGCCGTTCGGTCGGAAAGTCGAGCGACTGGTAGAGGCCACCGGCTCCAAGGCCGTAACCATTGGCCCATCCGTAAGCACTTGCCTTGTCGGCTCCACAGAGACCGAAAGAGAGAGTGGCGAGCATCGTAAACGCCGATAGACGGGCCGACAGTCGCCGGGGGCTGTTACACATCACGAGAGGATCTCATAAGTTGATAGGGGGCATGCAAAGTTTGTGCGGCCCGCAGACCGCCTCTAACTCCACGCTAATCGCTCCCGAGAAGAAACTCAAGCAAATTTGCTAGCAGCCCCTCGCGGCCGAACGGCGTCGCCGTAAACCATGACTCCACAACAGCTTACGGATCGGGTCAAAAATCGGGCGAAAACACTCGGATTTAGCTCCGCAGGCGTCGCTCCGGCCGTAACACCCAGGGGGATCGCCCGATTGGATGAATGGCTCGCCAATGGCTATGCGGGCGAAATGGCCTATTTGGACGGACGACGTGACGCGTACGAGCATCCTGATCGCCTGCTCGACGGGGCGAAGAGCGTCGTGGTACTGACGCTCGACTATCGTACGGATGCGCCCCTTGAGCCAACTGCCGGACAAGGAAGAGTCTCTCGCTTTGCCTGGGGAGACGTGGACTACCACGATCTCATTCGGCCCAAACTCCACGCTTTGGCCGACGACTTGCGCAACGTTCTGCCCGAAGCCAAGACGCGCGGTGTGGTCGATACGGCTCCGCTCATGGAACGCGATTTCGCGCAGCTTGCCGGCCTTGGCTGGGTCGGGAAGAACACGCTGCTGATTAGCCGAGAGCGAGGCAGTTATTTTTTTCTGGCTGCCTTAGTGACCGACGCCGAATTGGTCCCCGATGAACCCCTGGGCACCGATCACTGCGGCTCATGCACGGCGTGTCTCGACGCTTGCCCGACCGATGCCTTCGTCGGGCCTCATCTGCTGGATGCATCACGTTGTATCAGCTATCTGACGATCGAACAGAAAGGTATGCCTGCGCGCGAACTTCGTCCCAACATGAACGACTGGTTGTTCGGCTGCGATATTTGCCAAGAAGTTTGCCCCTGGAACCGTTTTTCGCCCGAAGCGACGGAGCCAAGCTTCTCGCCCCGCGCCGGTAGCAACCCGATTGATCTACTCGAGCTCTTCGATTGGGACAACGAGGCGTTCCGTCAGCGATTTCGCGGCACGCCCCTCTGGCGATCCAAACGGCGTGGCCTTTTGCGTAACGCTGCTATTTCGTTAGGCAACACCCGCCCCGCCGCCGGCGAAGTCGTTTTGCAACGAGCCCTGACCGACACGGAACCGCTCATCCGAGCCGCCGCGGCCTGGGCCCTGGGGCAATACGCTACCGATGCCGCCCTAAAATCCTTACGGGCCCAATCGCTCGTCGAAACCGAAAAATTGGTGATTGAAGAGATCGCAGCAGCCCTCCATTGAAAGAGGTGCCCGCAACTTTACCTCCAATGTGCCAAACTACCTGCTAAACTTGGCCTTCCGTTGGTCGGCCTGTCGGTTCACGGACTCCCTCAGCCGCAAAGAGCACTCCCTACAACTGGCCAATGCTGCGTGACAAACCCTCGGCTCATCTCGTCGGACGAGGTGCTTGGGGGGACCGGATTTCTCAGGGACAACGACTCAACAAAAAAA
>JAJRUA010000329.1 GCA_024278035.1 Planctomycetota bacterium
CGCCCTTCGACAATCCGACGATCACCGTTACGTTAATTGATGACGATGGGGGCGTGGGGGAAGCAACCGTTTCTCCCAGGGTATCGAATGTCGCCCCGTTCCTCGGTCCCATTCTTGACCGAACGGCAGACGAAGGGGGGGCAGTCACGCTCAACCCTGCCGGGGGGCCCTTGCTGGTGGCGTTTGTCGATATTGGTTCGCTCGATACCCACACCGCAACTGTCGATTGGGGGGACGGGACGCCTATCGAGTCGCTTATGGTCACCGAGAGGGATGGCCTGCGAGCGGGCCGGATCGATGGATCCTACACCTATGCGGATAACGGCAACTACACCGTCACGATCACCGTTACCGACGACGACGGAGGGCAAGCTCAAGAGTCGTTTGTTGTTCGAGTTGCAAACATCGATCCAACTCTGACGGGAACGGACAACCTCTCCGTCAATGAAGGCGAAGCGTTCACGCTTGCAGGGCTTGGGGTGGGGGTCTCGGATCCAGGGTTCGATAACCCGCTCAACACGGCCGATCCCTCGAACGGGGGGGAAGTTGCCGAGACTTTTCTTAATGGCACAATCGACTGGGGCGATGGGTCGGCAGCGACGAGCCTCTCGTTCGCTGGTCGGGTGAGTGGTTCGGAGGGGACTCCGACCACAGCGTCGCTCGTTCATGCGGCCTACTCTTACGCCGACAACGGCACCTACACCGTCACGATCACCCTTGCCGATGATGATGGGGCGGCAGTCGAGCGATCGTTCCAGATCGAAGTGCTCAATGTCGCACCGACCCTCACGCTCAACAATCCAGGAATCGTGATCACCGAAGGAACACGGCTCGAACTCCCTTCGCTCGGCACGTTCTTCGATCCGGGCTTCAACAATCCGGCAGGAGGAACGACCGAATCGTTCTCTTATACGATTGACTGGGGCGATGGCACGGTCGAAACGTTTCAATTGCCAGCGAGTGTCGCCCAAGGAAGTGCTGGAACGCTAACAACCGGCACGCTCGCAGCAGAACATGTTTATGCGGACAACGATGCAGATAATCAGTACACGATTAGCGTCACTCTGAGCGACGACGACGGAGGCTCCGACACGAAGTCGTTCGATGTAACCGTGCTGAACGTCAATCCGACGCTTGAGCCCATCGCCGCAACGGACCTCGAAGGGGCGGGTATCACGTATCTCACGCTCACCTTTGCCGATCCGGGGGCCGATACGTTTGAGGTGTTGGTCGACTGGGGGGATCGGCTGGACCTGCCGCCCGAGGATCGGTTTGTCGTTGAACGCCTCACCGCGGGACCAACACCGCAGACCTTTCTTATCTCCCATCGCTACCGACGTCCTCCCGACCCCTTGAATCCGGCCAATGATATTATCATCTCGGTAAAAATCCGGGACGACGATTTTGCTGCCGGTACGGCGTTCGCCCCGGGTGAAAGCAACGTGGAATCGGTCGCGATCAAGAATCCGGGGATTGAAGACAACGCCGTAGCCATCGATACAACGCCACAAGCACCGGCGATTGATTTCCCGCCCCCCCTAGAAGTAACCCGCTCTCCCGAACGCCCTTCCGATGAAGCGACCAGCCAACAGACCAGTGAAGAGGGGTCTGCCGGATCGGAGCTTTCCATCGGATCGGAACGCTACTTAGAAATACGCCTTGTCACGCCCGATGGGACGGAGGGAGAGGGGCACCGTTTGCGAGGCGAGACGCTTGACGATTTGCCGGCTCTGTTCGCCCGGTTGCCTGACAATCGTTACCGAATTTATGTTGTACAAACCGAGACGAACTCACGACGTTTGGTCATCGACGTGAACCTTCGTGGCGGCAGGCCGATCGATCCGTCCGACGATTCGGACGGTGCTCGTGACCGCCCCCCGACGGACGATGGTTCCCCCCATGATGGGTTAGCTCCCCCGTCAAAGGAAACAATGGACCTGCTGGAAGAGCTACCAGCACCTCCAGCACCCCATCAAGCTCAGTCTCCTCGTAACGAGAACTCGAAGACGGACCACGCCACTCCCGCTGCGGCAGGTCTGCTATTGGCAGCAACAACCAGAAAAGAGCGAATCGAAGGGGCCCTCTCCAGGGCCCACGAAGGCCGGTGGCGACGATTACGCCGACGAATCCGGCGGTAGGGGCCTCGCTGAGCTATCGGCTTCACGACAAACTCTCAAAAGGGGGGGGAGTCTGCTCGGGGTGACTATACTGGCTCTTCGAGCCTCTTCCTCTGTGCCCGACTCTGTTGTCCGAAAAGCCCTGTCCGCCAAGCCTGCGCCCGCCATGCCGCGCTGTCCTCATTGTCAGAACGAACTCACGCTGCCGTTGGGCGCGGTGTGCCCTCATTGCAGCGTTAGCTTGGCTGCTGAGGAAGATGTGACCATCGAACTGGGCGACCCCAATGCAACGGTTGATTTCGCAGGGGAAGGAACCATCGAGTTCGACGCTTCTCCTGAAACGGGCCCTTTAGGAATTGGCCCTCCGGAAACCGGCGACGATGAAGTCCGCCTAGAACTAGGCGGCGAGTCGGGCGAAGACAAGACGATCGAGCTTCCTGCCAAGCATCCGACCGAGCCATTTGCTGCTGATGCCACGATCGACTTTGGCGCGGAGACGCCCAGGGAGGACCAGGCATCGGTTAGCCTCGATTGGGAACAGGCGGCCGATGAGGCGGGCGATCCGAGCCGAACACTCGTTGCTGGAAAAACGACCCCGATTGGCCAAACCGTGAGTGGCCAGCGCTCTTCGTTACCGATCAAATCCCGCTCGCTCCAAAATCGTACGCAGCACACGACCCCGTCCCGTTCTTTAAGCTCCGCACAAACGGCACCGGACTACGAGCTGCTGGATCTCTTGGGGCAAGGAGGCATGGGCGTTGTTTATGCGGCGAAGCAATCGTCCATCGCGCGCACGGTTGCCGTAAAAATGCTTAAGCCGGGAGGGAAGACCGGTTCGGGTTCGCAAGGCAGCTCAGACCAACGTGACAAGTTCATCAGCGAAGCGGTCATCACGGGCGAACTCGAACACCCGAACATCGTGCCCATCTATGATCTCGGCGCGAACGATGAGGGGGCCCTCTTCTACTCGATGAAGCGGGTTCGAGGCACGCCGTGGGACGAAGTCTTCCGCAAACGTTCCTTGTCCGAGAACCTAACGACCCTCATGCGAGTGGCCGACGCGATTGCCTTTGCCCACGCAAGTGGTGTGGTCCATCGTGATCTGAAGCCTGAGAATGTCATGCTGGGTGGCTTCGGCGAAGTGCTCGTCATGGACTGGGGTCTTGCACGGGTGACGCCCGAGTTTCGCAGTGCGGATTCGGTCCATCAATCCGATAGTCTGGGCGGCACACCGGCATACATGGCTCCGGAGATGGCCTGCGGACCGGTCGAATCGATCGACGAACGGAGCGATATTTATCTGCTTGGGGCGATCCTATACGAGCTCATCGGCAGCAAACCACCTCACACCGGCAGAGATGTGATGGCGTGCCTGATGTCTGCTGCCAAGAATGAAATCCGTCCTCTGGATGAAGAACGGGCAGCCCAGGCGCCTCAAGAGTTGCTGGCGATTGCCCATCGGGCTATGGCAACGCGGCAAGGAGATCGGTACCAAAGCGTCAAAGATTTTCAAGCAGCCATTCAAGAATATTTGTCCCACGCTGAGAGTGTTACGCTCACCACCAGCGCCCAACGGAACCTTGACGAAGCCAAGCAGACCAACGACTACCAACCTTTCGCTCGTGCCCTTTACGGATGTCAAGAAGCAATTGATCTGTGGAGTGGTAATGCTCGGGCCAAAACGTTGCTTATTGAGACGCGCCTTGCCTACGCTCGGTCGGCCCGCGACAAAGGGGACTACGACCTTGGAGCCTCGCTTCTAACGGGCGACACCATCACCGAAGCTGAGATCGGGCTTCGCGACGAAATCGCCGCATTAGCTGCCGAGCGAGAAACCCGAAAACGACGACTCCGAGACCTCAAACGATTGGCGATGGCACTGTTGCTTGCGGTTATTGGTATTGGCTCCTACGCTTCGTATGAGATCAATCGTCAAAAAAATGAAGCGATCACCCAACGAGAAATTGCGGAGGAAAACGAACGAGAAGCGGAGACGCAGCGCCGGATTGCGGAGCAAAAGAAAGAGGAGGCGCTCGTCGCCCAAGCCGCTGAGGCAGAACAACGCCAGGAGGCGGAGCGACAAGAAAAAATTGCTGCTGCCAACGCCGTAGCGGCCCAAAAAAGTGCCCAAGAAGCCATTGCCTCAGAGCGAAAAGCGGTTGCCTCTCAAAAGGTCGCTGAAGCGGCTCAAACTGCTGAGGCGTACGAAGCGTACGTCGCCCGTATCGGCTTGGCAGCCGCCAAGATTGAGGAAAACGCCTTCCGTGAAGCGCTCGGACTGCTCGAAGAATGCCCACCGGAGCTTCGGCAATGGGAATGGGGCCGACTGCGCTACCTTTGTGAATTGAGCGAATCGGTTTATGACCTCGGCACGCCGGTGGATGCGGTTGCTTATGCCCCCGATGGCGAGACGTTCGTCAGTGGTGACTGGAACGGTGAGGTCGTTTTACGCAATGCGGCGACGGGTGCGGTTCGCTGGCGAGTGAAGCTGTGTCGCTATCTCCATGCGGTGGCTTTTTCGCCCAAGGGCCGATGGATTGCCACCGGCGGAAGCGATGGCAAAGTCCGTCTTCTGGATGCGGCAACGGGTGAAACACGGCTCACGCTCACAGGCCATGACGACGCCGTTTTGACCGTTGCCTTCTCCCCCGATGGCGGGCGATTGGTAACGGGCGGTTATGACGAAACGGTCCGCCTCTGGGATTTGTCGAATGGAAAAGAAATCGATCGCCTGATCGGTCACAATTGGTGGGTTTGGTCGGCCCAATTTTCACCCGATGGCAATTCGCTGGTCACGACAAGCCAAGATGGCAAAGCGATTGTGTGGCACAACGCCGGGGAATCATTTGAGCAACAAACCGAGTTCACCGGCCATGAAGGGCCCGTCTACTCAGCGGCGTTCTCACCCGATGGCGATTCCATTGCCACCGCTGGATACGATCAAACGGTCTGCGTCTGGCGTCCCGACCTTATTCAGCCGATCGACTTAGACAAACGAATCGACGGCGAAGCGGAACCCCCCTCCAGCTTCCGCCGATTGCGTGGTCACGCAGGCCCCGTTCGTTCGGTCTCTTTCTCACCGAACGGCAAACGTTTGCTCTCAGGTGCCTACGACAACACGTTGCGCGTTTGGAACCTAGAAGAGGAGGAAATCTCGGCCCAAACCCTTCGGGGGCATGGGGGCCGGATTCATGCGGTGGCCTTTTCACCCGATGGAGCCCACGCTCTTTCTGGCGGGCATGACAGCCAAGTTCGCGCTTGGAACCTTGGCGAATACCGTGAGACAACCGTGTTGCAAGCGAAGGTTCTCCGGGGACACAGCGACGCCGTTCTCTCTGCTGCCTTTTCGCCCGATGGCCAGCGTGTGGTCACCGCAAGTCGCGACCGTTCGGCACGCATTTGGGACACTGAAACGGGAAAAACTCTTTTCGTTCTCAGCGAAGGGCATGAATTTCTTGCCTCGACTGCCAAGCTCTTTGACAAGGGACGCCGCCTAGCAACCGCCGCGGGAGACAACACGGTTCGTGTTTGGAATGTTGCGGCAGGGGTTGAACAGTTCTCTCTTGATCAGACCGGACGAAGCGCAGCCCTTGCGGTTCCTGAGTCGGGCGATTGGCTGGCAACGGGTGGACCGAAAGGAAGCGTACAAGTTTGGAACACTAAAAAAGGGAAACGAATCGCTCAACTAACAGGCCATGAAACCGAAGTCACGGCCGCGGCTGCCACGACCGGCTTGCTTGCCACCGGTGATGAACGGGGCGTGATTCGTCTTTGGCGCCGCAATGCGGTCGGAGAGTGGAACGCGGCAGGTGTTCTTCGCGGCCATAGCCGTTCGATTACGGCCCTAGCGTTTACTCCAAATGCCGAGCGGCTTGTTTCGGCCAGTGGCGACCGTACCTGCGGGCAGTGGGATGTTCGGACAGGCACTGAGCTTCGCCCGCTTGTGCTCAAGCACCCTGAGTGGGTCGCCGCGATGGACCTGTCGGACGACGGACGTTTTGCCCTTACCACTTGTGACGACGGAAAGGTAAGGCTCTGGCAACTGGCCGACGCAAAAATTATTGCCCAACATGAAAGCAAAGAGACCATTTTTAATTCGGTTGACCTCGCTCCCGATGGCAATACGGCCCTGCTTACCTCCAGTGGCGATGCGATTGTTTATCGCTGGAAACTAAACTCGGGCGCAAGAACTTCACTCGAACCATTCATCGATTTCAGTAAACGGAACGCCCTGGTCTGGTCCGCCCGCTATGCCGACAATTCGTCGAGTGTGCTAACCATCGGTGGCAATGATGCCCAACTGTGGCGAGTGGATCCTGTGCGAAGTGTTATGCGATTTAGCCCTCATGGAGCGGTGGCCGACGCGGCCTTCTCGCCCGATGGCCAGCTCGTTGCTACGGGCAGTTGGGACCATTCTGCAAAGCTATGGAACGCCACCACCGGCACCGCCATTCGTAAACTGGACGGAGCCCACACCGGCTTTGTGAACAGCGTCGGTTTTTCGCCCGATGGCCAACAGTTGCTCACTGCCAGCGACGATGCCACGGCCCGCCTTTGGCATGTCGCTAGTGGTAAGCCAACCGGTACCGTTTTTCGCGGCCACACCGGACGAGTCCTCGGTGCCCAATTGGGGCCACATGGCGAACGGGTGCTTACTTTCTCTGCCGATCACACCGCTCGCCTTTGGAACGCCCGCACAGGAGCCGTGGCGCAAACCTTTCGAGGTCACGACTGGGCCGTCCTCTGCGGGGCAATCTCTGCTGATGGGCACCTTATCGCTACCGGCAGCGAAGACAATACGGCCCGCCTATGGGACGCCCGCACCGGCAAACTCTTGCACACGCTCTCAGGCCACTCAGCCAGTGTCGCCAGCATCGCCATCAGCCCCGACGGCCAGCGCATCCTCACCGGCGGCCAAGACAACCTTGCCAAGTTGTGGGACGCCCACACTGGCAAAGAAGTCCTCACGCTCGCCACCCACGCTGATGAGGTAACAAGCGTCACCTTCCGACCCGACGGCCAGATGGCCCTCACCGCTAGCCGCAACGGCGTCGCCATTCTCTGGCCCGTGGCAGCATGGAAACCCGTGGCGGCATGGAACGAAGATTGACGTTGTGACGTCGGGGTTGGACTTCTCGATCGTGGTCCTTTCCGAGAGGCGCGGAATCAGCTCCTTGTTGGCCGCCAACGTCCCGTCAACATCAAGCTCGCCAGCCCCATCACCACCGCCAACCCCGATGGCTCGGGGATCGACTGAGACCCTATCGTGTAAAAAAGCTTCAACTCATCAATCACAATCAAGCTGTCATTGTCTGGAGCAAAAGTGTTGGGGTTGGATCCACCGAAGAAATAATGAAACAGTAACGTATCGGCAGGGTTGAGTTCATCTTCTCCCCACCGAATGGTATTGTCCGCAAACACCAGCGTGCCATCAATCCATGCTCGCAAAACACCGTCGTTTTGACCTGGAGTGCCATCGACCACTCGGATCGATATGCTGTACCACTGATTGGTACTCACAATTAAATCGGCCTCATTGCTGCCGTTAAGATCGTTCTTAAAAATCACCTCTCTTCCAGTACTATTCGGCCGGTCATAATCGTAGACGTACATTCCCAGCCGCCCTTGGCTACTGTCAGGGCTCGCGCCATCGACATTGTCGAAAAAACCGCGCACACTCCAGCCAATATCATCGTAATCGTCGTAAGGCGAATTGGCGGTGGTACGCCCACCCACTGCACGGCCGTTGTCACTACCCAGCCCTGGCAGCTTGCCGCCGTTCTGGAAGTCGAAACCATCCAGGAACCGGACTTTGTATTTGATGTAAACATCCGACGCCTCGAAGGGGTCGCCATTTAGATCATCAAATCCCATCTTGAATGAAAAACCTGAATTGGCCGACCTTACCTCACCCGCGGGAGCTCTCATTTTCAGCCCGTACCCCCCATCGGAACTGTATCCCGAAACATACGCTCGTTTTTTAGCTTTGGTTGAACCCGCAGGCATCCCCTGGGGATTCGTACTCCCGCCAGGAAAATCGGTCTGATACTCCGACCGCTGATACGTTCCCAGCGTGTTGTTATTGAAGTTTTGCGAAAAAAACCTGACCGTATCCGACCCTTGCACTGGGTCTCCCATGCTCCATAAACCTACCAAGATTATCATGAAAAAAATGCCGCGACATGAATTTCGATGCATCGCTAAACTCCAGAGTTAAACGGATTCCGTGAAACACGCAAAGTAGATCCGACTACAATCGCGTCTCTCCGTTTCGCAAGATAAGTTGCCAGATAAGTTCGCCAGGTGGCAAGAAAAGAGGACTTGCAGGCTACCACCTAAAACAGTTCCTGCAATACCGTAAAAACTGCACGGCATTCCGAAAACGGAAAAGGCGCAGAGGAACGATAGGCAGGCAATGGAATATGCGACTTCAAAAAAAGTAACGAAGTAGTCGAATAATATCCGCTATGCAGACCGTTGATTCGGGCAGCGCAAACAATGTAGTAACCGTTCCTAACTCCCGACAAAAAAGAAACCGCTAACAGTCGGTCCCTTTTTCGGGCAAGCGGCTAAGGAACGTGAATAGATCGCTAATAAACGAATCGAAACAAGAGGCTGAGACAACCGAGCCAAATTGAGGGGCACCCGCACCCGTAAAGAAGACCTCACGCTCGCCACCCTTACTGGCGCGTCACGTTCCGGGCCGACGGCCCTCGTTGCTAGCAGTGACAGCTTTTTTTCTCCTAGGAATTTAGCAACGTCGCACTCAATTGGCTGCTAGTCGCGACAATCCTCAAGACCGTTTCAAGTCGGTCCGATGACGTAGATAGAGGAGCGTCAGCAGCGCACCTCAGATGCCACCCGTGCGCTAGGACAAACTGATGGAAGAGACGTACGCCACTTTTGATACGTTCACCGTGGGCGAAAAATTCGCGCCGGGTGAAGACCCGCTAGCACCGCCCCCCCAGGCTCCGATCCTTGCCCGATTGCCTCGCCTTGGGACTGCAAAATCGGTTGTTGGGAATCCCCAAAAAAACAACCGCTTTGATCAACCTGAGAAAGGGATCATTGGCGTCCATGCACCAGAAGAGGCGGCTCCTGAAGCGGCTCCTTTGATTCAAGGTGCGGATAACCCGGCATCAACGATTCGCTTCGATACACTCCTCACCGAAGAGGGCTTCATTGAAGAGAAAGGGATCGAAGCTAAGAGAGTTGGGGTTGAGGCGGTACGAGTTGGAACCAATAGACCACAATCCGTACGGAATGAGGCTCCTCAGCTTCAACCAACCACCGAATTTGATAGCTGGTTGCTGAATCTCGAAGCGGCTGTGATGCCCTACTCTCGATGGATTGTGCTTGCGGCGGTTATTTCCGCATTGGGTCTCGCACTGGTTTTGTTGCGAGGTAGCGCCCCAGCGGCCCTAGGCGATGCGCTCTTACCGGGCGATCGGGTAGAAAACACGGTCTCAAACAGCGCTACGGTAGCCGTCGATGAGACCGATTCCGTACCAGCCGTTCGCACACTAGACACGGGCACACTAGGCACGGGCAAAGGCCTTCTGCCGATGGATTCCTCTCCGGAGGCCATCACTAATACCTTGGCCACCACGGCAATGGGACCGGCGGCTCACAAAACGAACAACGCCCCTCAGGCAAGGCTCGCGCAGCAGGTGCAGCCGATCGAACCCTACCGTGTCACTGGCACGGCAGAACGGATTGAAATCGCCTCGCAGCGCTCGGTCGGGGGATACCCTCGCACCGCTGCCAACGGCCCTTTAGCGCCAGTGACCTCCGAACGGAGTACCCTACGATGACCAGCACCGACCGTGCCTTTATCGCTGCCTACCAGCAGTCAACCATTTCTCTGCCAGCCGTAGAGTCGGAGGAGCATCCGCCCGCCCCTCCGGGAGGGCCTCATTTTCTCCGGAAAAATTCGCCCCAAGTGCAACAGCAATCGCTGGGAGAAAAACGGGCCGACGTAAAAAGCTCTCGGCGAGCGCCTCTCTCCGAGTTAATTGCACAACGACACCAGCGTTTTGCCGACATGCCGCCGGCTTTGGCTGCTTCACCCACGCTTGAGCTAAGCGACTTCAATTGGCCGGAAGTCTCAACACGGCTGGCTCGTGAGTACGGCTCCGCTTTAATCGCCGCGCTCTCTTCGATCAGCGGAAATATCGTAACACTCGTTGGTGCTCACCCAGGCGTGGGCCTTACCACGATGGCGCTTGCGCTGGCTCAAGCAACCACCCGTGCCGACTTGCGTGTTGCCCTCGTAGATGCCAACCCAGTCGCTTCGGACCTAGCGTTCCAAATGGGAGTCCGACGCCTTCGCACACTTGCCGAGGCCGCCGAACAGGGAGACACGCTCGAAGGGTGTGTCGTCAGTTGTCGTGGCGGATCGGTATCGCTCGTCATTGCCGGCGGTCCGATCCCTCCCAAAGCAGCACGTCAGAGTCTGGATCAGCTATCGGCTGCAAACGATCTTGTTATCGTTGACGCTGGGGCGGCAACCGTGCCTTTCTCGGCGCCTCTTTCCTCATGGCTTACCACTTCGGAAGGTATAAGCCTTGTCGATCAGCCTGACCGAGAAAGAGACGATCTGCTTCGATCCTTTGCAGGAGCCCAACTGGTCGTCCACGGTATTATTGAAAATTTTGTTGACGCGTAGCCCTTGCTAAGAGCCTATCCCAGAACCGCTCAGGAGGCCTCCAGCGGTCGAGAAAGACCGGAGTGCCTGAAGGTTTTGGGACGTACTGTAAAACTTTTTATTGAATACTTTCGTCCGCCAAGCGACCAATCGTATGTACCTCGACTACTGGCAACTTGCAACCAAGCCTTTTGAACCAAACTCCGGTGAGGAGTTTGTTTATCCGTGCGAATCGCATGAAGGGGCTCTCTCCAAACTACGCTACGCCACTCAGGAAGGCCGGTGCGCGGCCGCACTTGCCGGGCCCAGTGGCGTGGGTAAGACACTGCTCGTCCGTCGTCTTGTCGCTACGCTTGATGCCGAAAAGAGGCCGTTCGTCCACCTCGTCTTCCCACAGATGTCAGGACGAGATTTCCTGGCCTACCTGGCTGAGCGACTGGGAGCACCCACTCTGGATTCCTCCAGCGGAACGATCGAGGAGTCGGTCCGGCGTTTAGAAGCACTTGCCCAACATAATACGGAACAAGGAATTCGACCTCTTATTGTGATTGATGAGGCCCACTTGCTTGAAGACACAGGCACC
>JAJRUA010000330.1 GCA_024278035.1 Planctomycetota bacterium
CGGCTGAATGTGGGCGACGTGCTTATCTATTGGGTCGAAGCAACCGACAACCGTTCGCCCGAAGCGAACCGCGTGGTCACCACGAAAAAGCGATTGCGTGTCGTTGCAAGCGATCCACAAAAGGGTAAGCATAAGCAGCAAGGGGGCCAACAGGGCGAAGCAAGCGACGATTCGAGTGACAGTAGCTCATCGCCAAACGATTCGGCGCCGCAGCAAAGTGAAAGCAACCCACAAGAGAACGGTCAACAGGAAAATGGCGAGCCGCAAGCGTCAGCGACCGGAGAGGAGCAACCGGGCCAGCAGCAAGAAGGCGAGCCGTCGGCGTCAGCCGCCGGAGGAGAGCAGCAGCCCAACCAAGGAGAAGAGGCCCAATCGGGCGAACAGCAGTCCCCCGAAGAAGCCGATCCGTCCGGCGGCTCCCAGGGGGATCCCCCGCCCGGAGGGCTGCAAGGCAACGGAAAAGAAAACCAAGACTCATCTTCGGGCGAAGACCAACAAGGTGGTGCAGCCGGCGAGTCCTCGGGCGAGGACAAAAAAGAGGGCGACGGAGAGGCCCAGGGCTCGTCCGATCCGAATCCATCCGGTGAGAACCCTTCGGGAGCCGAAGGCCCAACGGGCGAGCGCCGCCCCGGCCAGCCGACGGGGGGTGCCCAACAGCCGGTTGCCGATGATGGTAGCGACGACGGTGCGGCATTCGACCGGATTCAGAAGCACCTTTCAGAGAAGGAATCGGACGGGAAAGGTTCCGAAAAGAACTCCGAAAAGGGCGACCCTTCGGAGTCTCCTTCCCCTTCCGACAAGGCGGCTGGTGAGGAAGGCGATGCCTCGGCAGACGAAACGGGCGACACCCGCCCCGGTACCGAGGACTCTTCGGACCAATCTCGCGATGCCCCCACGGACTCGCCTGAAAGATCGGTCGAGGGTCCTGCACCAGAGGACAGCACGGGCCCGACGGGCCAAACATCCGACTCACAATCCAGCGAATCGGGCGAATCGGGAGGCGACGAATCCTCTACCCAAGAGACCACCACGCCCCACGATGGGACCGGCAGCACGGGCCAAAGCCAAGCTGCCGACGAAGGGACCGGGCAATCGGCTGACGAGGGCGCTGGTGATCGTTCGGGACAAGCGGGCGATGAGCAAATGGCAGGTGAAGAGACGGGCCAAAGTAGTGAAAATCAGCCGGGCGAAGGGAGCCAAACTTCGGATAGTCCTTCGTCTGAACGGGGCGAGACAACCGATCAACAGGGGACAGGCGATACTTCCGATGGCGGTACCTCCGGCCAAGAAACGGCAGGCGAACCTGATGGCGATGGCGAACCAGCCGACTCGCCGGCGGCTGATGCAGACGGATCGCCTTCTTCACCGAGTGGGCGTGATGGCGGCCAAGAAGGCCAAGAGAGCGATCAGAGCCGTGACTCGAACGACAAATCGTCTCAAGGCGATGTCCGAGGTGGCGAACGTGATTCCTCAGCGCAGCTTCCTGACAGAGCGGCTGACAAAGCGGAATCGCTCGATGAACCGGGCGGGGACGAGGCGAACCTAGAGTACGCTCGTAAGCAAACGGATTTAGTACTCAAGCGACTTTCGGAACAGATCGACAAGAACAAAGTGGATCGCGAATTGCTCGATAAGCTTGGTTGGACGGAGGAAGACCTTCGCCGGTTTGTTTCTCGTTGGAAGAACCGGCAAGAGCGAGCCGCCGCAGGGGATGCTCGTGGCAAGGCGGAACTCGACAGCGCGCTACGAAGCCTTGGACTGAGCCAGGGCGGTCCCACCAAGGTGGGGAAACTAGAAAAAGACCAACTTCGCGATCTCCGTCAGCGCACACGAACGACGATCCCTCCCGCTTTGCGCGACCGCCTGCGGCCCTACAACCGCGGTGTCAGTGCGAGTCGTGAGGAAGAAGAGTAGAGTAAAGAGAGCCGTTTTGTTCGTAAGTGCTGTGTCGTTCGAGAGAGGCGCGGCGTCTCGACCACGGTTTTAGGGAAACTGCTTGCCGTGGTCGGGGACGACACGGCTCTCCACTGGGACGACACGGCTCTCTGCCTGCTGTAAACTGTCGTCATGCCTCAGTTTAACGATCAGAGCAATCCGCGTTATCTTGTTCCCTTCCATCCGAAGCGGATTCCACACCACTTTGTTGATGTGATGATCGTCGGTGGTGGGATCGCCGGGATGCGGGCAGCGATTGAAGTCGATCCGAAACTCACCCTGCTGATCGTTACCAAAGATCGGCTACGCGAATCGAACAGCGTTTATGCTCAGGGGGGCATCGCAGGCGTGATCGCGCCGGAAGATGCGTTTACTAGCCACATTCGTGATACGATCACAGCGGGGGGCAACCTGTGCAATACGAGCGTTGTCGAATCGGTGATTCGTGAAGCGCCTGAGCACATTCGGCAACTGATCGAATGGGGGACCCAGTTCGACGAGACGGACGAAGGCACACTAGCGCTTGCCCGTGAAGGGGGCCACAGTCACAATCGCATTGCCCATGCCTTGGGCGACGCCACCGGCAAAGAAATCATCCGTGCCATGCAGCGACACGTTCGGGAGACGCTCGGTGCTCAGATTTGGCAAGATACGTTCATCATCGATTTGCTAACACACGAAGGTCGTTGTCGCGGAGCGCTCGTTTGGAACAAGTACCATGGCAAGACGTTTATTTGGGCCAAGCAAACGATCTTAGCAACCGGGGGTGCGGGGCAGATTTACCGCGAATCGACCAACCCCCCCGTAGCGACCGGCGATGGCCATGCGATGGCCTACCGTGCCGGGGCGGAGCTGGCTGACATGGAGTTCATGCAGTTCCACCCGACGGTGCTTTATATCGCCGGTAGTAGTCGAAGTTTAATTACCGAGGCGATGCGTGGCGAAGGAGCCTGGCTTGTCGATGACCGGGGCGAGCGATTCATGCAGGACTACGACGACCGGGGCGAGCTCGCGCCGCGTGACATTGTCAGTCGGTCGATTGTTCTTCATATGGAAAAAATGCAACACCCGTGCGTTTATCTTGATCTCAGTCACATGGATCCCGAGCGCACCCGGAGCCGATTTCCGGGCATTGCCAAAACGTGTCGTGAGTTTGGGATCGATATCGCAATCGATCCCATCCCGGTGCGTCCCGGAGCACATTATATGCTGGGCGGAGTGCGAGTCGATGAGCGGGCGGCAACGACCTTGCCCGGCCTCTGGGCGGCTGGTGAAGTCGCTAGCAGCGGCCTGCACGGGGCGAACCGCCTCGCCTCGAACAGTTTATTAGAAGGCCTCGTCTACGGAGCCCGTGCGGGTGCCGGGGCGACCGCTGCGGCGCTTGAAGAAGAGGATTCGTTCCATGCCCTGGCCCTCGAAAATCCGCCGGTCGAGCCGTCGAACGAGCCGCTGGACACCGCGGATATTCGCAACGCGCTGAAGAGCCTGATGTGGCGTTCCGCCGGTGTTTGGCGCGATGGCGAGCCTCTTGCAGCGGCCCTCAAAAGCATCCACCAATGGCGCCGCTATGTGTTGTCCCGGCAATTAGAAACTCCCGAGGGTTGGGAGCTTCAAAATATGATCCAAGTAGCGGGCCTCATGATTCGCTCGGCGATCCGGCGCGAAGAATCCCGCGGCGTGCATTTGCGTACGGATTTCCCGGAGCCGAACGATGCAGAGTGGTTACGGCATCAGCACATTATCCGCACGGATGCTGGACCGCGTCTTTCGACCGGCGATGCGATTAGCCCGCGGCCTTAGCCCCCGGTCACGAAAAATTAGCCCCCGGTCAGTGACCGAGGGCTAAGGAATATCACGGAGCAACGGACGGCTTGGCCGTGACCATCGACATCAGATAGCTCACCACGTCGTGGGCAGAATAGGAGAGCGCTTCGGGCGTTTTTAGGAACTTGAGGATGTTCTTTACGTCGTCGCCACAGGTGACGAGCGGCAGTTCGGGGCCACTGGCCCGGACTTGGCCCAAGCCGACGTTGGCCATCAGGGCATTGCAGATGCACTTTCGGCCGGTCGTCTCTTCCTCTTTGCCCCCCTTCTTGAGGTAGGCATTGATCGGCTCCGAAGGACAACGCCAACCGAGCGATCCATCTTCTTTCTTGAAGCCTTGGAGCAAATAGCCCATGTCGCACTTTCGCTTACGAAGCTGATAAGTGACCGACTCTGAGAGGCTATCGACCATCGAAAGCACCTTGAAGGGGAAACCGGTCGGCGAAGCCAGGGCGTCGGTCTTTACGTCCACGTTGCCCGTTTTGCTGGCTTGAATCACGTTGGTTCGGATTTCCTTGCTCATGCCTGACTCATTGCAAAAAGCAAAGGCGGTGCCGACTTGAACGCCGGTCGCTCCCTGGTCCAATGCCTCCACCACCCCCTTGGGCGATCCATAAGAGCCTGCCAACCAGAATGGCAATCCAAGCGCTCGCATTCCTTTCAGATCCACAACGTCGCGATTGCCGTAGATAGGTTCGCCCCGGTCGTTGAGTTGGGTCTTACCCCGAGGCGGGGCGTTATGTCCGCCGGCAGTGGGGCCTTCTACAATGAATCCATCCACCTTGCCCGTTGATTTGCGTTTGAGCATCGTCGCTAAAGTGACCGACGCGATAATGGGCAAGAACTTGGGGCGGCGTAACCAGGGGACTTGGCCACCGGTGAACTTGTCCGGATCAAGCCGCGTGACGAACTTATCTTCGGTAGTCGCACCGTGGATATGCAAAGGAAGTTCGACTTGCTGGCCTTTGCACAGGCGATCGATAATGCCTGGCATAGCGATCGGAATGCCGGCACCCATTAGCACATAATCCACACCGGCCAGCATCGCCCCGAACAGCGAAGGGAGGGTGGGCAACTGGATTTTTTCCAGGTAGTTAATGCCGACCAAGCCGGAGTGATCTTCTTTCGCTAAGAAGACTTCCACAAAGTTCGAGAGAACAAGCAGCTCTTCTCGGTCTTTGGGGTGGGTTTCGTTGAGAAACTTGAGGGGGACGAACGGCTTGTCGGCCGGCTTGCCCCCGGGCAAGAAAAAGCGGTCGAGGATCCGTTCTGCCATGCCGGGCAGGGGGAACTCAGCGAGCGCCCGGCGGATGTGGCCACCGATATCGCCCAACTGCAAGCGGCGCACCATGATCGAATCTAGCGCCGTGCCTGAGACGACCCCCAGTTGGCCTGATTGGGCAACCGCCTTGGCAAGCTGCCAAGCCGAGACCGCCGCTCCCATGCCACCTTGGATAATCGTAGGTTCAGAGCTGGATTCCATCTTCGATTCCTTCCGGGCCCCGGGGGCTTGCCCCAGGGGTGTCTGACGGTGTTTATCGGTTGCCTCGACACACTTCGTGTTATCAGGCGTTGTAACAAGGCTGGTGGGGGCCATGATCGTCTTCGTTTCCTGGTCGATAAGCAATGGCAATAATGTTACCGGGGCAAATCTACCCCACCCCATCAGGATATCCGTGATCGCAGACCTAGGGAACCGCTATCATGCCACTATTTGGGCTCGGAGGCAGAAAAATTTGCTTAGGGCGTGAACTACGGACGGTAGCGGGACGTAACGCAAAATTGACGGGGGCAGGCTGTGCCCGATGGGTAAAAACGACACGGTATAGACAGACCCGGATGCTAGCGATTAGCTTTCTAGGTAAGCAGATGTCCGGCTTGGCCCCCTAAGCTCAAAAGACCCCACGAAACCCCTTCCTTGCGTATTCGTTAATTTCCCCCATTATGACTCCAGTAGACGCTATCACTACTTCTTCTAATCTTCCGGAAGCCATGATCGAAGCGGACGGGCTCTCGAAGTTCTATGGCGACTTTGCTGCGACGCGCGACGTCTCCTTCAAGATTCGCCAGGGAGAGGTCGCTGCGTTCCTCGGGCCCAACGGGGCCGGGAAGAGTACGACCATGAAGCTGCTGACCGGCTACTTGGCCGCGTCTGCCGGCTCGGCACGGATCGCAGGGTACAACACTTCGACCGATCGAATTGAAGCCTCCAAACGACTCGGCTATCTGCCCGAGAATGGCCCGCTCTATCCCGACATGACGCCACGCACTTTGCTACGTTTTTTTGGCGAAGCACGCGGCATCGAGCCGGGGCGACTTCGTGAACGGACCGACTTTGTCATCCGGCAATGCCGTCTCGAAGCGGTTATCGGCAAACCCATCGGCAAACTGAGCAAAGGTTACCGCCAGCGGGTTGGCATGGCCCAAGTCCTGCTCCATGAGCCGGATGTGTTGATCCTGGACGAACCGACAGCAGGGCTCGATCCGAACCAAATTCGTGAAGTCCGAAAATTGATACGCGAATTAGGCGAAACAAAGACCGTGCTGCTCAGCACCCACATTCTTCAAGAAGTTGAGGCGATGTGCAATCGAGTGATCTTTATCAACGAAGGTCGCGTCGTCTTTGATGGCACGCCGACGGAACTCGCTGCGGATTCGCCGAACCTGGATGAGAAGTTTTTGCAGCTTACGAACAGTTAACGGCCAAACACTGGCGGCTTGCCATCGAATCCGTAGCAACTCCTTAACTAGCGCCTAGCAACTAGCAACTCTTAACTACTGCAATGAACTTTACTGTTCTCAAAGCGATTTTCCGACGTGACTTTGTCAGTTACTTTTCTAATCCGACGGGGTACGTCTTTATCTGCGTTTTCGTGATGCTGAGCGCGTTGGCGGCGTTTTGGCCGCCGGAGTTCTTTAGTAACAATTTGGCCAATCTCGACCAACTGAGCCGCTGGATGCCATTTATCATGCTGGTCTTTATACCGGCAACGTCGATGAGCATCTGGGCCGAAGAACGCCGTCAGGGGACCGATGAGCTTTTGCTCACGCTGCCCGCCTCAGATATGGACGTGGTCATCGGCAAGTTCCTTGCTGCGGTGTCGATCTATACCGTGGCGCTGCTGTTCTCCATGTTCTCGATCTTCCTGGTGTTTTCGTGGGGGTTGGGTTCGCCCGACGGCGGGCTCTTTTTGGGCTCTTACATGGGGTACTGGTTCGTTGGAATCGCCATGTTGTCGATCGGCATGGTCGCTTCGTTTCTCACGTCGAATCTGACCGTTAGCTTTGTCTTGGGCATGTTGTTCAATGCTCCGCTGGCACTGTTTGGTGCAGCCGATCTGATCGTCAAGAACCAAGCGGTCGCCCAAACGTTTCGCCAGTGGAGCGCTGTAGAACAGTTTGCTGACTTTGAGCGGGGAGTTGTGAGCCTGTCGAGCGTGAGCTACTTCCTCAGCATCGTTGCTGTGATGCTCTACGTCAGCATGGTGCTTATCAGCAAACGACACTGGGCTGGTGGCGATGATGGCGAAACGAAGGGAGGACACTACTTCGTCCGAACGCTCAGCCTCTTGGCGATTGTCGGGGCACTCAACATCTTCTTTAGCAACCATGATGCGATTCGCCTGGACATGACGAGCGAACGGCTCAATTCGCTCTCGGATCGGACATTGCAAATGGTCCAAGACCTTGGTGCCGATGACGAAGTCCCCACCGTACGCGTCGATGCCTATGTCAGCCCCCAGGTGCCTGCGGAGTATGCGGCTCAAAAACGGAACTTGCTATCGACGCTTGAAGAGTTGGCTGCCGCCAGTGGCGGGAAAATTCGCGTTACCAAGCATGAGATCGAAAACTTTAGCGAAGAGGCGACTCTCGCCGAGCAAACCTACGGTATTGAAGCAAAGCCCGTCACAACCAACAGCCGAGGTTCTCTCACGCAGCAAGAGATTTTTCTCGGCGTGGCGTTCTCTTGCGGTTTGGATAAGGTCGTCTTGCCGTTTCTTGATAAGGGAATCCCGGTTGAATATGAGGTGGTTCGCTCGATTACCACGGTTGCCCAGCCCGAACGTAAGCGAGTGGGCGTCGTGAAGACCGCGGTTGAGCTGAATGGCAGTTTCTCGATGCAAGGGGCGACGCCCGAGACGCGGCTCATCGCGGAACTCAAAAAGCAGTACGAAGTGGTTGAAGTCGATCCGACGAGCCCCATCACCGAGCGGTACGATGTGCTGCTGGCGGTGCAGCCCTCGTCGCTTGGTCCGATAGAGATGGACCATTTTGTTGCGGCAGTGAAGAGTGGCCAGCCAACGGCGATTTTTGAGGATCCCTTCCCGTTGCCCAACTTTTGGCAAGGCGTGGTCGGCACGTCGCAACCGAACCCGCCTCCAGGGGGCGGTGGCATGATGGCGATGTTCGGTGGTGGCGGACCTCCGAAGCCCAAGGGGGATATTACCCAACTTTGGAACTTGCTCGGCGTACGAATGGCCGGCGATGAGATTATTTGGCAAGACTATAATCCTTATCCGAACGCTCAAAACTTTGTGGATGCTTACTGGGCGTTTATCGACGAGGGAAACGGTGCCGCCAAGCCGTTCAACCCGGACGAACCGATCGTCGCAGGCATGCGGCAATTGCTTTTCTTGTTGTCGGGATCGGTGCGACCCGCTTCGGGATCGAACCTTGAGTTCTCGCAACTGGCCGTCACGGGCGACAGCACGGGGACCATTACCCACGGCGATCTCCAGATGGAATCCCAATCGGGTGGCCATAGCCTACGCCGTTCTCCTACGGGGCAACCTTATATTTTGGCCGCTCACATCACGGGCGTTCCAGTCGATGAGGAGACGCTTGCTCTCGATTCGTTGAGCAAGAAGGCCATTGAAGCTTCCGAAGAAGCTGAAGAAGAGACCGTTGACCTAGCGGACAGGGACGAAGAGACGGCACCAGAAATCAACGTCGTGGTCGTCGCCGATATCGATTGTTTGGCCGATCCGTTCTTTGCGATTCGAGAAATGGGGGACGATGACCAAGCGATCGTCGATTGGAACTTCCAGAATGTCACGTTCGTGCTCAACGTGCTCGATGACCTGGCAGGCGATGATCGGTTCCTCGAAGTACGCAAACGGACCCGCCAACACCGTCTGCTCAGCAAGATCGAGCAAGCAACCGAAGATTACCGGGAAGACGCGCTTGACAAACGAAGTGACTTCATTAACGAAGCCAAATCGGAAATTGGTGCCGTACAGCAAGAGTTTATGAAGAAAATCGCCACGATTGAAGCCCGAGAGGACCTTACGCAAATTGAAAAACGACAACGCATCGATCAGGCACGCATTCGTTTTGGTCGCAACCGAGATGTGAAAATCGCCGCCCTAGAAAAAGCCCGGGACCGCCAGATTCGTCAAGCGGAACGTAACCTGGAGAGCAAAATTCGTGGGGTCCAAGACTTCTACAAAATGTGTGCTGTGGTCCTGCCGCCGATTCCGCCGATCCTGTTGGCGTTTCTCGTCTACTTCCATCGCCGTGAAAGCGAACGTGAAGGGGTCGCCAAGACGCGGCTCCGCTACGGCGGACCGGTGGAAGAGAAAGAAGAATAGAAAATCGTTCGCCGTAGTCGAGTCGCCACAGCTTGCCTTACCCGTTTACTGACCGCTGATTGCTGAAAGCTGACCACTATTTTCCCATGAAAGAATCAACCCAAACTCTCTGGTTCCTTGCCGCTGCAGTTGGAACGGTCGTGCTTGCCTTTGCGTCGCGTCCGTCCGACGCCACTTACGAAGTAAGCCAGCTCATCGGCAAGCCGCTCAACCGTCCGTTCGAGTCCGACGAAGCGAAGTCGCTTAAGATCATTCGCTTTGATGAAGGGACGGCCACGTTGCGTGAATTTGAAGTGGCCGAACAAAACGGCGTTTGGAGCATTCCTTCGCAGGGGGGCTATCCCGCCGATGCCGAGCGGCAGATGGGCCAAGCCACAGCCGGTGTGATGGACCGAGAGATTTTGCGAGTCGTCAGCCAAAGCGCAGCGGACCATGAGAAGTACGGAGTTATCGCCCCCTCGGAGAATTTGGAAGTTGGCCAAACGGGTATCGGAGTTCATGTCACGCTTGCCAAGGAGGATGGCTCGGCACTGGTCGATCTCATCATCGGAAAAGAGGTGAAGGATGCGGAGGGGCAACACTACGTCCGCCGGGCGTCGCAGGACGTGGTGTTCGTGATCGAAATCGACTCCGAGACGCTCTCGACCGATTTCGCCGACTGGATCGAAGGTGATTTGCTGGGCCTCAATGCGATGGATATCGCCACAGTCCGCATTCAAGACTACACCGCAGAGCTTGTTCCCCAAGGGATGCAGGTGGGCATTCATTGGGACCGTCGGAGTGACTTGACACTTCGCTACGACGAAAAAGATTCGACCTGGGTTACCGAGAAGCTACTCCGATTCAGCCCCGAGGCCGCAGGTTTTGAGGCCTTCGAGCTGGCCGAAGGCGAGGGACTCAACGACGAATCGCTCGACGCCCTCAAAAGCGCCCTTGATGACCTGCTGATTGTGGATGTCGAGAAGAAACCTGCCGGCCTGAGCGCTGATCTTTCAGCAGGTGATAATTTCCTGAAGGACACCGTGTCGCAGTTGAGCCTGATGCAGCGAGGCTTTGCTCCTGCTCCGATGGCCAACGGTAAAACGGAGATTCTTTCTAGCGAGGGGGAAGTGACCGCCACACTCCGGTCGGGCGTCGAGTACGTCCTCCGTTTCGGTAATTTGCAATCCGACCTGGCAGGCGGTGCGGAACAGGCAGAGGACGCACCAGAGAGCGTCAACCGTTATCTGTTCGTTATGGCTCGCTTTAACGAGGAGGTTCTCGAAAAGCCAGAACTCGAAGAGCTGCCTGAACTGCCCTCGGAAGGGGAGGCCACAGAAGAGGAGACAACGGAAGCGGAGGACGCAGGAGAGGGAGCGTCTGAAGAAGAGGCGGAAGAGACCGACGAAACCGATAAACCTGAGGCTGCCAAGGACCGCGAAGCACTCATCGCTGCCCGTGAACGGGCCGAGTTGCACAATGCACGTCTCACAGACGAGTACGAGAGCAAAATTGCCGAAGCACGGCAGCGTGTCGAAGAACTGAACGCTCGGTTTGGTGATTGGTACTACGTGATTGCCGACGCGACCTACAAGAAAATCCGCCTCGGTCGAGACGACGTGATTAAGGCTGCGGAAGAAGAGCCAGAGGAACCGGCCGATGATCCTAACGCTCCCGGTGCCCCGTTAACGGGGTTACCCGATCTATCGGGGGCTCTTGGTGATGAGTAGTCCGATGGCGAGCCGCGAGCGCTGCTTTTTCGGAAACACGGGACCGGAGGGGAGAATCGCCTGCTACAACTCCGGTCGCTTACGCTCACGGCTCGCCTACGACTCCCCCCCCAGTTCTCGCAAGCGCTCGAACGTAAACAGGCCCGAGTTGTGCCCGTCACTAAAATCGATGCGATAAGCGTAGGCACCCACCGGCTGCATCCCCGTGATCCGAATCGGTTGCGTCTCGGCAGCGGAGAGGACGGTCAATTGGTGGGGCGGAGGGGGCGGAGCGGAACGCTTTTCTCGGCACGTTGCACAAGGGCAACTCGCACGCAACTCCGCTGCACGGTAGGTGTGCGTGACTCCGTCACCCCACTCAATTTGGAGCCGGTTGCCGGGCAG